>CAYWDW010000391.1:0-5754 GCA_964457105.1 uncultured Heliobacteriaceae bacterium | reverse complement strand
GGGCACGCGACCTTGAACGAAAAATCAACCGCCGACAGCATCGGATCAAATCCGGCGGGCGGCTCGTCGTGATCGGCATCAAGAACCAGCCGCAACGTGTAAGTCGAAAAATCTCCGGCCTCAGCGACGCGCACCACCAGCACGTTTGCTGCCAGCGTCGCCGGCGGCGAACCCGCAGGCGGCGAACCGGACGCGCCGGATTCGATGCCGGTGACTTCAATGTTGCGAATGCGTGCGCCGCCTTCAATGCGAATGTTTTCAGCCTGCAGCGAACCAGGCGCGAGCGGATGAATGAAGTTCACAAAAAGCGTGCGCTGCCGGAGCGCCGACGGATCAGCCGGGTTATCCAGGACTTCAAGAAAGTCTATGCCGTTAAGCGCGGTCTGCTCCCGGACGGCATTGCGGCGTCGTTCATCGCAGCAGAAGTAAATCATTGCCCTGCGCCTCCCTGCGCGAATCGCGCCACCTGCTGCTGCTGCGTGCGCCGCACGGTGTATTGCACGATGACGCGCAACTCAGCGTCCTGATTTTCAACGCGCACGTCATCAACCTGAATCAGTTCACCGAGCCACTGATTGAGCGCACCCTGCACCAGAAACTGCGTTGCGGCGGCCAGCTCATCGCTGTTCGGCGCAAAGATCAGCCGCGACAATCCACAGCCGAACTGCGGACGATTGACGCGCTCGCCCGGCGCTGTGAATAACACCTGCTCGATCAGCTCGCGCAGATGCGCGTCAGTCTCAACTTCAGCCGTGCGCCCGCGCCCGTCAAAATGAATTGGAAAATCAATGTTCATCGGTGAATGAATGCCGGAACAGTACAGGGAGCGTTAGCGACCTGGTGGCTCAGCCGCAGGTTGCTTCGAGAGAATCAGGTCGCTAACGCTCCCTGTACTGTTCCGTGTTCGTGGAAAAACATTTTTATGTTCCCGTGACTCGCGTCTGTGTGACGGTAATCAGCAGCGGCGTGCCGGTCGGCGCACAAATCGCCTGACTGTCAATCAGCAGCACAGGCTGACCGTTTGAGGTGATCCTGGCAGCGGCGGTCATAAACTGCGCCGTCACGCACGGCCCGTTGGCCGCAGGCGGTGGCGGCAGCGCGCAACCCGCGACGACATACGGCCCTGGCATTGTCACAATCGGCTGCCCGCTGACCAGCACGCGCGGATTGACGACTGTCGGCTGCGCCTGCCCGCCGTGCGAACACAACACCGTCGCGCCTGAATGAAGCAGAAAACCCGGCATTGACTGATTCCCTTCTGAAGTCCGGCAAGTTGTCAGCGAGCGCCCGGATGTGCCGCTCAGTGGGGCGTTCGCTGACGCTCGCGTACCGTCCCCTGCCAATCGCTCTAAATGATCGTGATGGCGCCGTTGTTGATCGTCACTGACGGCCCGGTCATGACAATCGTGGCGCCTTTGCCGTTTGAAATCGTGATGCCGAGGTCGTTGACGACGATCATCGCGCCGGTCGTGCTTTTGAGCATGATGCCGCCGGTCGGGCCGGGCAGGTCGCTGATTGAAATGCTGTTTTGTCCGGCAGTCTGCAACACGATGCTCGGCGACACAGGCAGCCCGGCCAGCGCCAGCGGTGGAATGTCTGACGGCGCGCCCCAGCGGCAGCCGGTCCAGATCGGGTAATCAGGATCGCCCTGCTCAAATTCAACCCACACGCCCGCGCCGATGGGCGGCACCAGATAAACTCCCATCGGCGGCCCCGTCGGCCCGGCCAGCGGCGCACACGCCACCGCCCACGATGACGGCACCAGGCCCAGCACATCCGGCACCTGCACCTGCAATCGTCCAAGCTGCATCGGGTCAAAGTTGTTGATGACCGTGCCGCGATATTTGCCGTAATACCTGCGCGCGCCATTCTCTTCGCTCATGGCATCACTTTCGGAGTCAGGGAAATGAGTCCGTCTCTCGACAGATTGAAGCTCTGTTTGTATTCGCCGCGTTTGAGGTTGTGCGTCACGCTGTTGACGTAATACAGTCCGTCATAAGCCAGCCCCGCGCCGCGCACGCCGACCAGTTGCCGCGACCGCAGCACGCGCCCGTAACGCAGCACATTCAATGAGCCGCTCGCCGAAATCGCATCTGACGAAGCTGCCGTTCGCGCCAGGGCGAGCGCCACCGCTTCGACCGGATTGCGTTTCGAGACATCATTTGAAAATTCAACCTTCGCCGGCGGCGTCAGTCGCGCGCCCAGCGGCGGACGCAGCAGGCTGACGTTCGGCACCGGAATCGGAATCGGAATCTTTTTCGTCACCGGGTCCAGCACATTCATCACCGTGATCTTTTTCGCCAGCCCGTCGAGGCTGAAGCTCAGCGATTCGACATTCGTCTGCGCGTCCATATTCACGTTGAGCGCCGGTTGCGGATTGGGCAGGCGAATGTCAGGCCCCCAGTAAGCCAGGCTTGAACCCGGCGCCGGGCCTGGCTCGACATAAAAAACATAGCCGTTCATCGCCGCGAGCCGTTTGATGTAAGCCCGATCAGTGCCCGTCTGCGCCGGAATGCGTTCGGTCGGCATCGGCACGTCATTGAAGAGCGGCGGAATCACCAGCGGCACAAGGCCGAACGCCGCGTATTTCGAGAGCGCCAGCGACACGCGCGCCGCCGCAGGCATGCCGGGATAACGCATAAACGGCATCTCAACCACATCCATCAGCACGCTCAGGTCTTCGCCCGTGACGGTCAGCGTTGACGCGCCCGGTTCATTGCCCGGCGCCACTTCCTGCCGCGTGACGATGCCGTCCATCAGCACATTCGGCAGGCCGCCGACCGTCACGATGATGATGACGCGCGTGATCATCGGATCGAAAAATCCAACCGGCAGCAGCGTGGTCAGCAGCGGCGAATTTTTACTGAGGCCAAAGGTCAGTTGAAATCCGCTGCGCTCAATTGAGCTGTTGACCTGCACGCTTTCAAGCGCATCAATGACCACCTGCGGCGCAGGCACAGGCACCGCCGGGCCGATCATCAGTGTCAGGTAAAATCCCTTGAGCATCGCAGTCAGACGTGGCGGTTTGTCGGAATCCCTTCGGGCAGCGTGATGCGCAAACGGCGTCCGGGCGTATCAATCAGTTCGTCAGGACGCATGGCATTGCTGGCATCGCAGATGCGCCAGAACTGTTCCGCATCGCCCAGGTAAAGCGCGGCAATGGTGTCGAGGCGCTCGCCCTGAGCAACCGCATGCTCAAAGAGCAGCGCGAAGTTTTCAGGCGGCGGCACAAACCGGCGACGCAGATAAACAATCGTGCGCCCGTCAGCGGTTTCAAGCTGCGCCGTTGCTGTCTGATGATAACGACTCGTCGGTGGAAACATCATCACCTCCCTGATCGAACTGAAAACATCAGATGCTCGTGATGCCGAGCGCGTTGAGAACGCCGCCCTGATTGAGCGCGGCGAGGCGTTCCTTTTGTTGCAGGTAAGCCATAAACAGACTGTTGCCGCGATGCGTGAACGGCAGATCGTTCACGCTCAGCACGCGCAGGCTCAGACTGACTTTGGCGCGCAACGGATTGAGGCGCGGATCAAAGGCCTCTTCGGTAATCGTGAAATCCGTCAGCAGCACGGGCAGAATGCGATTCTTACTCCAGACAAAAAGCGTCAGCGGCGATTCCATCGGCGTAATTTCAAGCGTCCCCGCCTGGGCCAGCGCGTGGTTGGTCTGTAGTTGCGTGCTGCTCGGATAGACGATGGTTTCAAGCGCCGCGAGTTGCGGAAAGATGCCAAGCTGCGTCGCGTTCGGATGCTGATCGGGAAATTCCAGTTGATCGGTTGCATCAATCTCGGCGTCGAGTTTGATTGTTTCAACCGGCGGGCCGATCAGCCGCTGCGATTCGCGGCGGTCGCCGGCTTCTGCGCCAATGCCTTTGACCTGCAACGTGCGCGAAAGCGTGTCGGGATTGTATTGCAGCGTGATGATGCGCTGCACCGCGCCGGTGTCGGCATCAATCAGCACGAGGCCGCCTTTGACCAGGCGCGGCGAGTTCGGAAAAGTAGTCATCGCTCAATTCCTCAGCCATCCTTATTTCGGCGCTGTCGGGTTGCGCTTTTTCAGATCGGGCGTTTTGTATCCGGCAGTCACGTCAAGCGCGAAATATTCATACGAATAGGCGTTGTCCTCGGAGCTTGAGGGCGGATAATTGCGGCCCTTGTTAATGTCGTCGCAGGCGCCGGCGTTGTGGATCGCTTCGTGCAGCAGCACGGGACCGGCAGGACACGTTTCGCTGCCGAAGACAGGAAACAGCGTGATCGTGCTGCCGGGACACATCGCCTGGCCGCAGAGGTCTGACACTTCATTACCCTCTGTGACCCGCTTGTTATCTCTGGCGCAGGTGTAGGTCTTGCTGTTCAGGCTGGCCAGAACGTGTTTGTAACGCTCGACGATTTTTGATTTCTGATCACTGCCGAGGGTGCCGAAGTGCGCCGTCATCGCCGCTGATTCGTAACTCAGCGGGTATTCGCGCTCGAAGGCCTGCACCGCCCTGGTGGCCAGCGCCTCCGCTTTTTTGATCGCGTCCTGGACGACGGGCAGGCGGTCTTTGTCACAACCCGTGAATGTCGCTGTCGGCTCTTCTTTTTTCTTCTCGCCCGCGTTGGGCTGACGTTGCAGGACGCCGGAAGCACCCGCTGTCTGCTGCTGCACGTGCGTCAGTTCGTGAGCAATCAGCGCCCGGCCCTCAGAAGTTTGCGGCGCATACTGCCCGGCCTCAAAGACAATGTGATGGCCTGCGGTGTAAGCGTGCGCGCCAACGGCCCGCGCCGATTCAGCCGCGCGCGCATCGGTGTGCAGGCGCACGTGGCTGAAATCCGCGTGACCTTCCCCGTTCGCGGTCAGCCCGCTGCTCAGGCGTGCAGCGTTGGCGTCTGCTTCCTGTTCGTAACGATCACCTGCCGCGCCGATGGCGAGGCCTGAATGACGCGACTGCAAAGCGTCAACAGCCACCCGGCTGAAAGTGTGCCCGAGTCCTGATTCCATCAACGTGCGCGTCGCCGCATCGAGCGGTTCGCCCGGTGACCGCAGCACGTCATGCACGATGGACGGCGCTTCGTCGGTTGCAGTCTGCCGCGCCGCCTGCCGCTGCATCGCCAGTCGTTTTTTGTCGCATTCCTCGCACGCGCCCGTGAAGCCGCCCGCCCCGCCGCAGGCGCACTTGCGCTGCAGCAGCACAGGGCGCGCAGGCGTGCATGTCGCCCGCGCTTCGGCTGTCATCTGGCTTTGCGTCTGTTTATTCATCGGCGTATTTCATCAGCCGCGTTCAGACCACTGACGGCCTGTCAGGGTTCGTGACATCAGCGTGCTGCGCTTCGAGCAATCGTTCCAGCGCCTGCTCGCCGTGCTGCTTCAGATAAGCGTATTCCGATTCTGAAATCGGCATCGCCAGCAGCCAGCTTACTTTCTTCGTTTCACAGTCGAGCATTGTCAGTTCGCTTTCCCACAGGAACGGCGCGGTGAGATACAGATGCGGCAATTGCGTCGCGTCGAACGCCTGCCGCACGTAGTCAGGCAGCACGGTGCCCGGATGGTACACCGCCTCGCTGCGCAGCATGCAGAAGGCAGCCGAGGCCAGCAGGTTCGGAAAATAATCCGCCGTGTTTGCGCACACACCGGCCAGTTCCAGCCTGACAGGAAATTCCCCATCGCCCCATTTCATCGGGTGATCCGAAAGTCTGATGGTCGAATACGAAGTGACCCCGGCGCGGGGCCGGTCGCGGCAATCGAGAATGCCGACGGTCAGTTGCTCCAGCC
>CAYWDW010000390.1:3151-5754 GCA_964457105.1 uncultured Heliobacteriaceae bacterium | reverse complement strand
CCTCGCGGCATTGAATGTCTTGATTGCGCGCCGGGTCATCAGCGGCTGGCTGAGTCTGCTGCCGACGCTGCTGTTGCTGACTTTTCAGTTTCGCTTTGAGCGCACCGGGTCGCATCACTGGTTTTCAATGCTGCTGGTCATGGCGGCGCTGGCCGTGATGATTGAACGACGAACTGCGCGGCGACTGATGGCGGCGGGCGCGTTGTGCGGGCTGGCCGCGTGCTTTACGCAGCATCGCGGCGTGCTGGCGCTGGCCGGACTCGCAGCGTTTGTCGTGTGGGAACAACGGCGAATGAAAAGCGGCTGGCGCGCCCTGCTGCAGGCTGAAGCATCGTTGATGGCGGCTTTCAGTTGTGTGGCGATAACGGCGCTTTCATATTTCATCAGTCAGGCCGGGCTGAGGCGGTTCATTGAATGCACGATCATCTTTCCGGCGAAGTATTACAGCGGCACTTACTGGATGAACAATCCGGGCGTTTATCTGAGCGACCTGCCGCTGCTTGCGCAGGGCAGCGTGTTTGTCGGCGCGGTGCGGGCGTTCACTTATGCGCTGGTGCCGCTGATTTATCTGGTCTGGTGGATTCATTACCGGCTGCGTCGCCGGATGCAGCCGGATGAAAAATGGGACCGGCTGATGCTGCTGAATTTTGCCGGAGTGTTTTTGTTTCTCGGTGTGGCGTCAGCGCCGGGGTGGTATCGGCTGGCGCACGTTTCGCAGCCGGGGCTGATTCTGCTCGGCTGGCTGCTCAGTCAACCGGGCAGGTGGCGGCGCGTGGTGGCGATGCTGCTGGCGGTGACGGCGGTGTTGACGCTGCTGCGCGCGCCCTGGGTGCAGCAAAGACAGGTGCGCCGCGAACTGCTGATGCCTGCCGGGCGCGTTTCATTTCAAAGCTCTGAATCGTTCAGACGCTATGCATGGGTCGCACAGCAGACGCGGCCCGGCGATTACTTCTTTGCGCCGATGACCGATTTTTATTTTCTCGGCAGGCTGCGCAATCCGGCAGCAGTCCAATTTCTGCTCAACACCGAATACACACGGCCCGCACACGTGCGCAGCGTGATTGACGGGCTGGAGCGTCATCAGGTGCGTTTCGTTTACTGGCAGCAGGCGCTCGATCACGCGCCGGGCAGGCCATTGCCGCCCGGAGACAATCTCGAACCGTTACGCGCCTACCTGCGCCGACATTATCATCTGGTCGAAATTTTTTCTGACGCTGATTACATGCTCGAAAGAAATCAGTGACCTGAAGTGGACACTGATTTGCCGGCACCACGGAGGGATTGAATGGCAGGGCTTTTGCAAAGTGCGATAAAAAACTTTATCCACGAAGGGACACGAAGGACCACGAAAAAAAACCTCGGTCTTTTGTCTTGCTTTGTGGTCCTTCGTGTCCCTTCGTGGATAAAAAAGAATGATGCTGACCTGGTTTACTGACTTTGCAAAGACCCTGGATTGAATGGCCGGGTTCAGAGAAAAGCTTTTCTCTCTGCGGCGTTCGTGCAATGATTTTTCCGCGCGATGCGCCCTGCGCTGACAACCTCATCAGGCAGCACAGTCCGGCCCCGTCGGATCACAAGTCAGGAGAGAGTGATGATGCCCCGTCGGATGCTCTCGTTACATTTCATCAGAATTATGATCTATACCCTGTTGTTCATTCTGCTCAGTGTGATTGTCGGTCAGGCGCCGACGGCTGACCATCAGGCGATTCGCCGGGTTGACTTCAAAAACTTCACTTATCAGCCCGACTGCCTGGGCAGCGGCGAACGGAATCATCGCCCCTCGGTGCGCGTCAGCAACGGCAGCTTCACCCGCGAGAAGGAAGACGACCGCGTTTACTTTGAAGTCGGTGCGGTGATTTACGGCGACCTGACCGGCGACGGACAGGAAGAGGCCGTCGTGCGCACGCTGTGCAACACGGGCGGCACGGGGCAGTTTTCGGACGGCATTATTTTCACAATGCGGCAGGGCCGCCCGGCGGTCATCGCCACGCTGGGCATCGGTGATCGCGCTGACGGCGGCATTCACGACGTCAGGATCGAACACGGGTTGCTGAAAGTTTCACGTTACGGCGGCACAAGCGGCGCGTGCTGTCCTGATTTTATTGAGACGGCCACTTTCAAGCTGACCGGCAGCCAGATGATCGCGGTCGGCAAACCAGTGCGCAGCGATTACATTGACCCTGACAGCAGCCGCGAGGTCCGCCGCGTGCGATTTCAGAAAGGCAGTTCGACAGCCACGCTCAAAGGTTCGACCGCCGGGACGATTGAATACCTGCTCGGCGCGCGGGCCGGGCAGACGATGACGCTGCGCATCACGGGGCGCGATTTATCATTGCAACTGATGTCGCCTGACGGAGCAGACCTCGGCCAGCCCGCGCTGAATACGCCGCTGACTGTGAAACTGCCGGTCAATGGCGATTACCGCATTGTGATTGAGACCGCCAAAGGCAAAGCCGATTACGCCCTGGAAGTCACCATTCGCTGACAGTCGGCGGCAGAAATCTGCGTGCAGGGGACGGTCCGCGAGCAGGATCGAGCGCCCCCGCCATGCACAGGCGCGCGCGCACCCGCGCGCTAACCGACACAGCACCCCCTTTCCCAAA
>CAYWDW010000390.1:0-3141 GCA_964457105.1 uncultured Heliobacteriaceae bacterium | reverse complement strand
CTCACCTTTTGTTTTTGGGGGGTGGGATTTTTGGGGGGGGGTGGGGTTGGGGGGGCGGGGGCCCCGCCCCGCCCGTGGTGGCCCGGGGCGGGGCCCCCCGCCCCCGCTACCGTACCCTGCACGCAGTTGCCATCTGATCTATTGAAAGGAACTGGAACATGCTTCGATCAATTATTTGCGCGACGCTGATGTTGTGCTTCAGTGCTGCTTTTGCACAGACACGTGAGCTGCCATCACCGGCAGCGGCGGGCAGCGGGCAGCCGAATCTTTCGACGGCCCCGGATGGTCGCGTGTATCTGAGCTGGCTTGAGCGCCTCGAAGGACGCTTTGCGCTGCGCTTTGCCATCAAAGAAAAAAACGGCGGGGAGAAAAGCGGCTGGTCCGCGCCGCGCACCATTGCCGAAGGCGCCAACTGGCTGGTCAACTGGGCTGACTTTCCCTCGCTGATCGTCCTGCCTGACGGCTCACTCGCGGCGCACTGGCTGGCGAAAAGCAGCAGCGGAAAGTTTTCCTATGACGTGATGATTGCGCGCTCGTTCGATGGCGGAAAAACCTGGACGCAGCCGCTGACGCCGCATCGTGACGGCACTCCGACTGAACACGGCTTCGTGTCGCTCTTTCCCGCGCCGGACGGAGCGCTGGCGGCGGTCTGGCTTGACGGTCGGGAAATGAAAGGCGACGACAGCCACAGCGGCGATCACGGCAATATGACTTTGCGTTATGCAACGATTCGCCGCGATGGCTCGCTGGCCGACGAAGCGGCGATTGACGCGAAAGTCTGTGAATGCTGTCAGACCTCGGCGGCGCTGACTTCAGCCGGGCCGGTGGTGGTTTATCGTGATCGGTCGGATGAAGAGGTGCGCGATATTTCCATCGTCCGCCTGCGACGCGGCAAGTGGAGCGCACCACAGACCATTCACCGCGACAACTGGCGCATCAACGGCTGTCCGGTCAACGGGCCGGCAGTGGCGGCGGCGGGCAAACAGGTCGCAGTGGCGTGGTTCACGGCGGTGAATAACGCGCCGCGCGTGCAACTGGCCTTTTCACAGGATGCGGGTGAAAGCTTCGGCGCGCCGGTCACGATTGACGACGGCAACCCGGCAGGCCGCGTGGATGTGCTGTTGCTCAGAGACGGCAGCGCGCTGGTGTGCTGGCTGGAAAAACTGCCTGAGGGCGGCGCGGTGCGCGTGCGCCGCGTGCGACCTGATGGCAGCAAAGCCCCTGCGCTGACCGTCGCGCCATCCGGCACGGCGCGCTCAAATGGTTTTCCGCAAATGGCGCGTGCAGCCGGTTCAGTCATCTTTGCGTGGACGGGCGAGCGCGTGCTGACCGCAGAACTGCCAGTCAGCGATCACTGAAGATTGTGCGGCGGCGCTGTCACCGCGCGGTCAGCTATTTCGCCAGCGGATCGTAGTTCAGGTTGGTGTCACCGGGCGCGGTCGGTTTTTGAATAACGATGAATTCCCGGTCAGTGGCGCGATGGCAGGTGTTGCAATCCTTCGTCAGTCGCTCGAAGCTCGCGGTGAATTCGGTCCTGTTGCCAGCCCTGACGGCTTCGCTGATCCGGCTGATTTCGTTTCGCGTCACGAGCGGAATCAGCGTGCTGAGCGGTTTGGGCACGTCTTCCCATTTGTCATAAATAAAGCCGGCCTTTTCAAACGCGGCCTGCAGGTCCTTCAACTGATGCTCGGCCAGCAGCCAGTTACCGGCCTGCCCCGCAAACCACAACCGCGCATGATGCACCTGGATTTCAGTCATCAGCATGGCCATGGACGGTTTATGCAGCTCCAGCAGTTTGTCGTGGGCCTCATCCTTTTTATCCAGCGCCTTGAATTTATCCACTTCGCCCTTGCTGACACAGTTGGTCAGCGCCAGCGCCAGCATCAGCACTGACGCCAGCGCCGTGACTTTCAGATAGTTCATCAAGCAAATCTCCTGAGTGATAATCGAACGGTCTGTCAGAAACAAAGGCGGGACGGTAAAGCAAAGTTCCAGGTAGTGTCAAATCAGACGGGAGCGCCGACCACCCGCGCGGCGATTGCGGCACGACCGCAGAAAATTCCGCCAGCTATTGCATCAGCGCGCCATCCTGAGTAAAAACTGCGACTCATCCACTGACTGTCTGATCACACATCATCAATCCCGGCTGGCACAGTCTGCGACTGAACGGCCCTTTTACCGGAGATCACCATGAATCATCAACCCCGACTTCTGACCATCTGTTTGCTCCTCACGGTTTTCACCCTGCAACTCAGTTGCTCGTCACCGCCACCGGCAAAGCCAAAGGAGAAATGGGCCATCACGCTGATTTCCAATTCCGCGTCTGATTACTGGAAGATTGTGCAGAAGGGTGCCGATAAAGCCGCTGCCGAACTGCCCAAAGTCGAGGTCTTTTTGAAAAAGTCTTACGCCGGCGAAGTCAAAGAGCAGGAAAAATACATCAACGATGCGCTGCGCAAGGGCGAAGCCGACGCCATCGCCATCAGCCCGATTGATCCGGTCAGCGAAAAAAAGATCATCAACGAGACGGCCAAAAAGGTTCCGGTCATCACCATCGACAGCGATGCCCCGGACACTGACCGCCTGCTTTACATCGGCGCTGACAACAAGGCCGCCGGGCGCCAGGCCGGTGAACTGATGAAAAAGGCGCTGCCCCAGGGCGGCAAAATCATGGTCTTCGTCGGCAAAAAGGATGTGCAGAATGCCCGCGAACGCTTCGACGGTCTGAAGGAAGCCCTGCAGGGATCGAAGATCGAAATCATTGATCTGATGACCGATGACAACGACCACGTCAAAGCCAAGGACAACGCGGTCGAAGCCATTGAGAAACACCCTGACCTGGCCGGCATGATCGGCCTCTGGTCCTACAACGGCCCGGCCATCCTGACCGCCGTCACAAATGCCAAAAAGATCGGCAAGATCAAAATCGTCTGCTTTGACGAGGCTCAGGAAACTCTGGACGGCATCAAAGAAGGCGCTATTTTCGCCACCGTCGCACAGCAGCCGTTCGAGTACGGTTATCAGGCCGTGCAGATTCTGGCCAAACTGGCCAAAGGCGACAAATCCGTAGTGCCTGCCAGCAAAATGGTTTTCATCCCGCCCGTCATTGTGCAGAAAGACAACGTCGCCGAGGTCAGCGCC
>CAYWDW010000389.1:0-5763 GCA_964457105.1 uncultured Heliobacteriaceae bacterium | reverse complement strand
CCGGAGGGAGCGACGTTCCGCGCGCGCGAACAAAACGAAAAGCGCGAGTTTCTCGCCAGCCCGGATGAATGGTTTCGGCCGGTGAACCTGGCGAACGGCCCGGACGGGGCGCTGTATATCGTCGACATGTACCGCGCGGTGATCGAGCATCCCGAGTGGGTTCCCGAGGAGTTGAAGCATCGGCCGGACGAGCGCTTCGGCGACGATCGCGGGCGGATCTATCGAATCGTGCGTTCCGACTCGGCACGACCGACGACGACGCGCCGCCGGCCGGGGCTTTTGCGAGCATCGAGCGCCGAGCTTGTGGGTTTGCTGGAACACCCCAACGGCTGGCAGCGCGACACCGCCGCTCGATTGCTGCACGAACGGCAAGACCGCTCCGTTGTCGAACCGCTCGAACAACTCGCCCGCGAAGGTCAGTTGATGGCCTGGCGGCACACCGGTTTCTGGAAATGCCTGGACACTTACAAGGATCATCTCGAATTCAATCAGATGTGGGAGACGGGCCAGGCCGGCTGGAAGGTATGGTAAAGACGATGAATCGAATCTGTGTCTTTTGCGGTTCGAGTGAAGGCGCGCGGCCTGAATATGCCGCTGGCGCACGCGCGCTGGCGGCCACGCTGACGAGCCGGCGGCTCAGCCTTGTTTATGGCGGCAGCAACATCGGCCTGATGAAGATCATCGCGGATGAAATGATGGGCGGGCAGCGAAGTCATCGGCGTCATTCCCGAATCGCTGGTGCGCCGCGAAGTCGCGCACACCGGGCTGACGCAGTTGCACATCGTCAGTTCAATGCACGCACGCAAGGCGCTGATGGCCGACCTGTCGGATGGTTTTATCGCGCTGCCGGGCGGCTTCGGCACGTTTGAGGAGTTCTGCGAAATCATCACCTGGGCGCAGCTCGGCATTCATCGCAAGCCGTGCGGGCTGCTCAACGTGAACGGTTATTACGACGCGCTGCTGGCGATGTGCGATCACGCTGCCCGCGAACAGTTCGTGCGCCCGCAATATCGCCGGCTGGTGCTGGAAGCCGATGACCCGGATCGTTTGCTCGATCTGATGACCGCTTACGAACCGCCTGAAATCACCAGGTGGATGGACCGGAGCGAGACATGAGAAAAGTTGCCATTCTGATTTTCGATGAAGTCGAAGTGCTGGATTTCTGCGGCCCGTTTGAAGTCTTTGCGCTGGCCGGGCGCAGCCTGCCTGAAAAGCCTTTTGATGTTTTCACGGTGGCTGAAAAGCCGGGGCCGGTCATCGCGCGCAACGGCCTGAGCGTGAATCCGCGCTGCACGATTGCCGATTGTCCGCAACCTGATATGCTGATCGTGCCGGGCGGTTACGGCACGCGGCGCGAAATGCATAATCAGGCGCTCATTGCGTGGATCGGCGCGCAGGCCGCACAGGTCGAACTGGTGATGTCGGTCTGCACGGGCGCGCTGCTGCTGGCGCGGGCCGGGTTGCTTGACGGGCTTGAAGCGACGACGCATTTCGGCGCGCTTGATCTGCTGCGCGAGGTGGCGCCCCGCGCCACAATCCGCCCCGATCAGCGGTTCACTGATAATGGCCGCATCCTTTTGTCGGCGGGCATTTCAGCCGGCATTGATCTGTCATTTCACATCATGACAAAACTGCTGGGCCACGAAGTCGCGGCTGAAACCGCGCGGTGGATGGAATACGACTGGAAAGGAATTACCAATCAGGCATGAACAAAACAATCAACAGGCACAGCCTCGCCGCGCTGATGGCGCTGTGTTTCGTTTTCCTGCTCGCGGCGTGCCACAATAGTTCCGCGCCGTCTGAAGCGCACAAGGGCCACGATGGTTCGGTGAAGCTGGAAATGCCTTCACCTGAGGCGGTGGCCGGTAATCAGAAGGTCCCGCACTTTCACGAAACGGCAGCAGAGGCTCAGCCGTTTCCGAAAACACTCGATCCGGCAGAGTTCAGCGATCCGGCCATCAAACGCGCTTATCAGGTGGCGCGTCGCATTCCCGACGTGCTGGCACAGCAGCCCTGCTACTGTTATTGCGATCAGGGTTTCGGTCACGGCAGCCTGCTTGATTGTCACATTGACGATCATTCGGCGGGCTGACAGGTCTGTCTCAAGGAGGTTCTCCTTGCCGACAAGCTGAATCGTGAAGGCCGCAGCGCGAAGGAGATTCGTGAGGCCATTATTCGCGGCGAATGGAAGACCGTTGCACTTTCGACTCGCTGAATCAGATATGTCCTTCTGGAAAAATCGCAATGCTTTCGTGACCGGCGCGACCGGCTTTATCGGCGCGCATATTGTTCGCGCGCTGCTGGAGCGGGGGGCGCGCGTCGTGTGTCTTGAGCGTGACGCGGTGCGGTCGGGTTCGCTTGATCTGTTTGACCTGCGCCGCCGCGTGACGGTCATCAACGGCGCGCTTGAGGATTTCGCGCTGCTGGAGCGCAGCCTCAACGAATACGAGATTGAAGCCGTCTTTCATCTCGCCGCGCAGGCCATCGTCGGCGCGGCCAATCGCTCGCCGCTTTCGACCTTTGAAGCCAACATTCGCGGCACTTATTCGCTGCTCGAAGCCTGCCGACAGACCGGCACCGTGGGGCGCGTGGTCGTGGCGTCAAGCGACAAGGCTTATGGCACGCACGCGCAGCTTCCTTACACCGAAGAATATGCGCTCAACGGGCTGTTCCCTTACGACGCCTCGAAGGTCTGCACCGATGTGCTGGCGCGCTCTTACGCGCACGCTTATCAACTGCCGGTGGCGGTGACGCGCTTTGCGAATGTTTACGGCCCTGGCGATCTGAACCTGTCGCGCATCATTCCGGGCACGATCATTTCAGTGCTGCGCGACGAAGCGCCGATCATTCGCAGCGACGGCACGCCCGTGCGTGAATTCGTGTATGTGGACGACGTGGCGCGCGGCTACCTGCTGCTCGCTGAAAAGATCGAAGCCGCGCGGGGCGAGGCCTTCAACTTTGGCACCAATCATCCGGTGCAGATGCTGGAACTGGTCAACCGCATCATCGAACTCGCCGACAAACGCGGGAAGCTTGAACCCCGAGTGATGCTGAAGACTAAAATTGCCGGCGAAATTGATGCACAGTATCTGTCAGCCGAAAAGGTCGGTGCGCGCCTCGGCTGGCGGGCTGAAATCAGTCTGGATGAAGGACTGAAGCGCACGATTGAGTGGTATCGAAATCATCTGAACGAGATTACATAAACCTTCAACCGCCAGGCAGCAATGGCGACTACCCTGCATCCTGATCCCTGAATCCTGATTCCTGATTTTTCAGCAAATCAGGAATCAGGATTCAGGGATCAGGATGCAGTTGGCTCTGTCACACACGTTCGTAACTTAATCATCTGACCCTCAAGGAGACTTCTCATGAAACTTTCACGTCGTGATCTGATCAAAACCGGCGCGGCTGGCGCAGCCTTCTGCGCGACCGGCGCGCTCACTGAGTCCGTTGAAGCGGCCCCCCCGGCTCAACCCATTCGCATCGGCGTTTCGACCTATTCATACTGGCATTTCGACCGGGTCAAATATCCGATTGAAAAGGTCATCACCAATGCCGCGCGCCTGGGCTTTGACGGCGTTGAGGTGCTGCACCGGCAGATGGAAAGCGAAGACCGCAAATACGTCAACAACCTGAAAAAGCTGGCGTGGGAACACGGGCTGTCGCTCTTTTTTCTGTCGATTCATCAGAACTTCGTTTCGCCCGACCGCGCGAAGCGGCAGGAACACATTGACCACACGAAACGCTGCATTGACCTGGCCCTGCAGCTTGGCGCGCCAGCCATTCGCCTGAATTCAGGCCGCTGGAGCACGATTCCCAGTTTTCAGAAGATGCTTGACGCGGGCGGGAAGGAACCGCCGATTGAAGGTTACACCGACGATGACGCTTTCAAATGGTGCATCGAATGCATCAACGAATGCCTGCCCCACGCTGAGGCCGCCGGGGTGGTGATGGCGCTCGAAAATCACTGGGGCCTGACGACCTCGGTTGACGGGTTGCTGCGCATTTACCAGGGCGTGAATAATCCCTGGCTTGGCATCAACCTCGACACCGGCAATTTCGTTGGTGATCCGTATCCGCAGTTTGAGCGGCTCGCGCCGCACGCGATGGTCGTGCAGGCCAAGACCTATTATGGCGGCGGCGTCTATTACACGCGCGAACTCGATTACAAACGCATCGCCGGCATTTTGCGCAAGGTCGGCTTCAAAGGCTGGGTCTCGCTTGAAATGGAAGGCAAGGAGAACGCCGACATTGCCGTCGCCAAAAGCCTGAAGCTGCTGCGTGAAACCCTGGCGTAATAAACCGGGAAGCGTCCGCTGCCAGTGCCGACAGCAGTGGCGCCGCTTCGTTTATTCAGCCGCCAGGTAAAGCTCTTCGATGCGACTGATGACCTGTTCACGCTCGAAACGGTCGCTGACGCTTTGCCTGGCGGCGTGACCCATCTGCTGCCGCAAATGTTCTGACGCGATCAGGCGTTGCAGGCCTGCGACCAGCGCCGCTTCATCATCCGGCGCAAACAGCAGGCCGGTTGTGCCATCGTCAATCATTTCGGCCATGCCGCCGACGCGCGCCGCCATCACGGCGCAACCGGCAGCCATCGCTTCGGCCAGCGCCAGCGAAAAGGCTTCGTTTTCAGACGGCACCACCACCACATCAAAAGCCGTGAGCAGCGGCGGCAGGTTTTCAACCCAGCCGGTAAAACGCACCTGGTCACTGATTTCGTGCTGCCGAATCAGCAGCCGCAGTTCACCGCTGTATTCGCCGTCTTCGGGTTGCACTTCTCCGGCAATCACCAGTTCAACGTGAGCCATCGGCTGATCCTTAATCAGCTTTGCAGCGGCGCGCAAAAACAGATCCTGCCGTTTGAGCGGCGTAATCTGACCGATCACCGCCACGGCGAGCGGACGCGTGAGACCAAGCGCCCGGCGCGCGGCTTCGCGGCTGACGCTGCCGCAATCGCGCAGGTTGATCCAGTTCGGAATCACCGCCACGCGATCAGTCAGTCGCGGAAACGCCGACTTCAGTTCACCGCTGACGCTTTCAGAAACCGCAATCATCCGTTGCACATCAGCCATGGCGCGCTCGTAAAGCGCATTCGACCGGATCGAGTTGTAATGATGCCGCGTGATGAACAGCCGCACCGGCGAACGTTTGGCCGCAAGGCCGCAGACCACGTAATCGCGCCCGACGTGCGCGTGCAGCACGTCAATCTGCGCGGCGCGAATGATCGCGCGCAACTGATACGCGCTGACCAGATCGAGCGAGTTCTGCAAGCCCATCTCGTGCCAGGTGACGGGCAGTCCCGGCAAGGCCTGGCGCAACGGGCTGCGGGGCCGCACGGCCAGGTGCAGTTCGTGGCCGCGTTCAATGAGCGCCCGCGTCAGATCGGCGACGTGTCGTTCACCGCCGCCCATGCTGGTTGCTGAACAAACCTGAAGAATCCGCATTGGTTTTATGTCTTGACAAACTTTGCGCTGCGCCTGTCTAATTTCGCTGCCCGCCCCGCCGATGTTTTCGGTTCATCATCCCGTCAGAACATTAAGTCATGCCTGTTGCTGAACTCCCGTTTGCCTTTTACGCCATTGCCGCATTTGTGTTCGGCCTGCTGGTGGGCAGCTTTCTGAACGTCGTCATCTGGCGCGTCCCGCGCGGCGAATCAGTCGCCTTTCCGGGTTCACACTGCGGAAGCTGCGGCGCGCCGGTCAAACCTTACGATAACATCCCGCTCATCAGTTATGCAGTGTTGCGTGGCAGGTGTCGCGC
>CAYWDW010000388.1:0-5784 GCA_964457105.1 uncultured Heliobacteriaceae bacterium | reverse complement strand
GGCCAGAAACGCTGCGCAAAGGTTTCGTTGACGATGGCGACGCGCGGCCCTGATTCGCCATCGGCGTCAGTGAAATCGCGGCCCTGCAACAGGCGCGTCCCCAGCGCCGCCAGCGTGCCCGGCGAACAATCGCTGGCCATGACCACAGGCGCCGTGCCGCCTTTTTGTTCGGGCTGCCCTTCGACCTGAATGGATTCGTGGCGAATGCTCAGGCTGAGGGGGACGAAATTGGTCAGCCCGGCGGCTTCCACACCTGGCAGGGCGCGCACCCGCGCCAGCAGTTGTTGTTTGAACTGCCGCACGCGGCCTTCGTCATACCCCTGCAATTCCAGATCGAATGATATTTTGACGGCGTTTTGCGTCACCATTCCCGGATTCAGATGCCGGGCGTTTTGCAAGCCGCGCAACACCAGTCCGGCGCAGACGAGCAGGGTCAGCGAAAGCGCCGTTTGCAGCACGATCAATCCGTTGCGCAACCACGAACGCCGAGCGCCGCCCACGCCGGCCTCGCCTTTCAGCGCAGGCACGAGGTCGGTTTTCGTCGCCTGCAACGCGGGCAGCAAGCCGAACAGTACGCCGGTCAGCATTGACGCGGCGGCGGTGAACAGCAACACGCGATAATCAAGGTGCAGGTCCAGCACCAGGGGCACATCCATCGGCGGTTTGAAGGCCATGACCGCATCCATCAACCAGTACGCCAGCCACAAGCCCAGCCCGCCGCCCAGCACAGACAACAGGATGCTTTCAGTCAGCAGCAGGCGAATCAGTCGCCAGCGGCCCGCGCCCAGCGCCAGGCGCACTGCAATTTCCCGGCGCCGCCCGGTGGCCCGCGCCAGCAACAGGTTCGCCAGATTGGTGCAGGCCAGCAACAGCACCAGCCCGGCCACCAGCATCAGCACGCCGACGAAACCCAGCACCGGCCCGCGCAGGAACAGGCCAAACAACCCCGGCGGAGACAGGGCAATCGTCAGGCCTTCGTTTGCTTTGGGGAAGGCGCGGGCGAGTTGCGCCATGACATTGTTCAGCGCGGCTTCGGCCTGCGCCGTCGTCACGTCAGGCCGCCGCCGCCCGATGACAAAGAAATTGAAAGACTCACGGTCGTTCAGGTAATCGCGGCCCGGTTCAATTTGCGCCAGCATCATCGCAGGAAACCACATCTCGGCGTGAAAGCTGACTTCCGTGCCGTGAAAACCGGCAGGCGCGACGCCGATCACCGTGAAGCGCTGTCCGTTGACCAGCACCTGCTGGCCCGCGATGTCAGGGTCCGCGCCAAAACGCTGCTGCCAGCAATCGTGCGACAACACGACCAGCGCATGTGCCCCCGGCAACCTGTCGTCATCCGGCGTGAACAGGCGTCCGCGCGCAGGCGTGATGCCCAGCAGCTCAAAGTAATTCCCCGTCACCAGGGTGCCCCAGAGCCTGACATTGACGCCGTGATTGCTGAGGCTGACCGGCGTCAGGCGATAAGCCGCCAGCCCCGTCAGCACATCATTGCGGTCCCGCAGGTCCCGATAATTGGGAAAAGAGAACGTCGGAAAGTTGCGCTGCCCATCCAGCGAAACGCTGTTGAGCGCCACCAGTTGTTCAGGCTGCGCGACCAGCAGCGGGCGCAACAGGGCCGTATTGACCAGACTGAAAATCGCCGTGTTCGCGCCAATCCCCAGGCTGAGCGTCAGCACCGCAATCAACGTGAAACCCGGTTGTTTTCTCAACATTCGCGCGCCGTAGCGCAGGTCCTGAATCAGCGTTTGCATAAATTCTCCTGGAAGAGATGGCAGATGGCAGATGACAGATGGCAGTGAAGCGCCAGCTCACTGTTTCCTCCTGACATCTGACATCTGACATCTGACATCTACTGACAGCGCAGCGCGATCATCGGATCAACCTTCGTCGCCCGCCGCGCCGGAAGCCAGCAGGCCAGCAGCGCCACCAGCATCAACAGCAAGGCGACGGCGACGAACGTGATCGGATCGGCGGCGCCGACGCCAAACAACAGACTTTTCATCAACCGCGCGAGCGCCAGCGCGCCGACCACGCCGACCGCCACGCCGACCAGCGTCAGCCTGATTCCCTGCCCCAGCACCAGCCCGCGAATATTGCCCGGCCCCGCTCCCAGCGCGACGCGGATGCCGATTTCATGCGTCCGCTGCGCGACCCAGTAAGCCAGCACGCCGTACAGTCCCAACGCCGCCAGCAGCGCCGCCAGCGCGCCAAAGCAGATCGAAAGGAACGCCATCAACCGTTCGCCGAACAGGCTCTCGCCGATCAACGCTTCCATCGTCTTCAGGTCGAAGACCGGCAGGTTGGCGTCCAGCCGCTTCACTTCATGGCGCAACAATGCGGCTGCGACAGCGGGTTCCTGATTCGTTCGCACGTAGAAAGTCATCCGGCCCAGATTCTTATCCTGCGTGTAGGGCATGTAGACGAACGGGCGCGTTTGTTCGCGGACGGTCGAATGCTTGTTGTCCTTCACAACACCGACGATTTCGATGTCCAACTTCACATCGCCTGCGCCGAAAGCGAAGCGCGCGCCGACCGCGCTGCGGTTCGGGAAAAATTGCCGGGCGGCGGTTTCGTTGATGATCGCCACCTTTTGACTCGCGGACGTGTCGGCGCGAGTGAATTCCCTGCCCGCAAGCAGCGGCACGCCCAGCGCGGCGAACGTTGCGGGGCCAATCCAGTTTTTGAGGACCTGGAAATCGGTGTTCGGAAGCTGCGCCGCGCCTTCGGGTGTGATGTTGCTGCCCTCGTCGCTGTTGGTGAGGATTGGAACTGTGGCGACTGCGACGGCGCTCACACCGGGTATTGCGGCCACAGCCTCGCGCAACTGATCGCTGAACGCGACGACCTGATCCGGCTTGTAGCCGTTGAGGTCAGGCGCGAGCGAGAAAGTAATCATGCGATCGGTCTTCATCCCCAGATCAACGTGACGCAGATTCCACAGCGTGCGCGTCATCAACCCGGCGCCGACCAGCAGCAGCATCGTCAACGCGACCTGCGCCATGACCAATCCTTTGCGCAACCGCGTCTGCGACAGGCTCGCGGAAGTCGCGGCGGATTGATCCTTCAAAGCCGACGTCGTGTCGCCGCGAGTCACGCGCCGCGCCGGCAGCAAGCCGCAGACGATTCCCGTCACGATGGACAACGCGAAGCCGAAACCGAGAACGCGCAGATCCAACCCGGATGAAAGCCCTTCCGCGCCGGAACCGGTGTTCATCGCGCGGATCAGCGCTTCGCTGACCCAGGACGCCGCGAGCAATCCCAGCGCCCCGCCCAGAAACGCGAGCAGCAGACTTTCGACCAGCAGTTGCCGCATCAACCGCCAGCGACTTGCGCCGAGCGCCAGCCGGATGGCCATCTCGCGCTGACGGCCCAGACCGCGAACCAGCAGCAGATTGGCCACGTTCGTGCAGGCGATCAGCAGCACCAGCAAAACCATTCCGAACAGCGCCCACATCGGCGTGCCGATGTCCCGCTGAATTACCTGCCGCCCGCCTGCGCCCGCGAGCAGTTGAATGCGCTTCGCCAGAAACCGGTCGCGCCATTCCTGAGCCGGGTTGCGAATCGTCGGCAACTGTTCCGCCAGCAATGCCTGATAAGTCGGCAGCACAGCGGCTTCGGCCTGCTCACGCGTGAAGCCGGGCTTGAGCCTGCCGATGATGGCCAGCCAGTAATTGTTCCAGTCCTCCAGCCCTTTCCAGTTCGGCGTCATCTGTTCCTGCATCGTCAGCGGGATGAAAACGTCGGGCGATTGCCCCACCTGCACGCCGCTGAAACCCGCGCGAGCGACGCCGACCACCATCAACTGATGACCGTTGATCAGCAGCGTTTGATTGAGGACTGATGGATTCTGCGCGAAACGCCGCGTCCAGTAACCGAAGCTCAGCACGGCCACCTGATGCGCTCCCGGCGTCCTATCGTCTTCCAGACTGAAGACGCGCCCAATCGCCGGTCTGACTCCGAGCGTCTCGAAATAATTGCCGGAGACGAGTTCTCCATCGGCGCGTTCGGTCTGTCCGCCGAAGCTGACGCTGAGCGGAATCGCGTATCGCGCCAGCAACCCGGCGAAGGCCGCATTCTTCTCGCGCAAATTTTTGTACATCGGATAAGAGAAAGACGTGGCGTTATCGCTGTCCGTGGAAACGTGCCCGCGCATCGGCCCCGGCGACCGCAACACGACCAGCTCATCGGGCCTTTCGACCGGTAACCGCCGCAGCATCACCTGATCCAACAGCGAAAAGATCGCAGTGTTCGCGCCGATGCCCAGCGCCAGCGTCAGCACGGCAATCAAAGTAAAGCCGGGTTGTTTGAGTAACATTCGCGCGCCGTAGCGCAGGTCTTGCCACAGGGTTTGCATTTTTCCC
The DNA here is from genome assembly GCA_964457105.1 of uncultured Heliobacteriaceae bacterium. Classification (GTDB taxonomy): domain Bacteria; phylum Acidobacteriota; class Blastocatellia; order RBC074; family RBC074; genus DASRDU01. Next base: position 1,420 of record CAYWDW010000388.1, on the reverse strand, counting down.
TCGCCTGATTAGCCAGCCTGGCAGCGGCTAGCTTATGATGTGCTCGAAAGGAGCGGAAGCATTATGCCGACGATTCAAATCGCCGCCGATCAATTGCTGGAAGCCGCGCAGCAACTGCCGCCGCCGGAATTCAATCAACTGCTGGAACGCTTGTTGGCGTGGCGTGGCCAGTTACTGAATGCCGCGCCGCGCCTGTCCGCCGACGAGACGGCGTTGTTGCTCAAAATCAATCAGGGGTTTGCGCCCGCTACGCAGCAGCGTTACGACCAGTTGCTGGACAAACGCGATGCGCGGACGCTCACGCCTGATGAGTATCAGGAACTGCTGGCGCTGACCGATCAGGTCGAAGCCTTCAACGTCGAGCGCGTGCAGGCGCTGGCCGACCTGGCGCGGTTGCGGCAGGTCTCGCTCCCCGAAGTGATGCGGCGCCTCGGTCTCGACACGCCTGCTTATGAATAGACCTTACATCAACGCCGAGTTGCGGCGCCTGGTTTTCAAGCGTGCTCGCGGCTGCTGCGAATACTGCCGCTGCCAGGTACGTTATTCGCCCGGCAATTTTCATATCGAACACATTCATCCCGTGGAGTTGGGCGGCGCGACCATCGCCGAAAATCTTGCGCTGTCTTGCCAGGGTTGCAACAGTCACAAGTACACGAAAGTCGCCGCGCCCGATCCGGCCACAGGCCAGGGTGCGCCGCTCTTTCATCCGCGTGAACATCGCTGGGAAGAACATTTCGGTTGGAATGAAGACTGTTCGCTCATTCTGGGACTCACGCCAACCGGGCGCGCCACCGTCCTCGCGCTGCAACTCAACCGCGAACGCGTCGTCAATCTGCGCCGCGTGCTTTATCAAGCGCACGAACATCCGCCGGAAATATTGCCGGAGGATTGAGCATATCTATTCGCAACGCAAAGCAATCAGCGGATCAACTCGCGTCGCCTGCCGCGCCGGTATCCAGCAGGCCAATAGCGCAATCACGCCCAGCAACGCGCCCGCCGCGACAAAACTGAGCGGGTCGAGCGGTTGCACACCGTAAAGCAGATTGCTGAGTACTTGTGCCAGCGCCAGCCCACTCAGCGCGCCGATGACGATGCCGAGCAAGGTCAGCCGCAGGCCTTGTCCCAACACCAGCCCGCGAATGTCGCGCGGCGCAGCGCCCAACGCGACGCGGATGCCGAGCTCGTGCGTGCGTTGCACGACCCAGTAAGCCAACGCGCCGTACAAACCGACACCGGCCAGCAGCAGCGCCAGCGCGCCGAAACAAAGCGAGAGCCAGGTCATCAGGCGTTCGCCGAAAAGATTCTCGCCGATCACGGCCTCGACTGTTTTCAACTTGAAGACCGGCAGGTTGGCATCCAGGCGCTGCACTTCACGGCGCAGCAACGGCGCAAGTCCCATCGCCTGCTGCTGTGCGCGCAC
>CAYWDW010000387.1:0-5787 GCA_964457105.1 uncultured Heliobacteriaceae bacterium | reverse complement strand
ACGGAAATAACGGAACACACGGAACAGACCGGTGCTGAATCGGCCTGGTTTCGTCTGTTCCGTTATTTCCGTTTGTTCCGTCATCTCTCTTCTGCCTGTGTGGTGCGGCGAGTTCCTGAGGCGCTGCTGACAGGTGAACTGATGATGAGTGAAACCGGAACTGTCATTCTCAATGTGGCGCGCGGCGGGGCGTCCGACCGCGGCGGCGTTTTGCGCGCGGCTGGTTATGAAGTGCTGGAAGCGCAGACCGGCGACGAGGCACTGCGCCTGGCCGGGCTGCAAAAGCCGCATCTGATCCTGCTCGATGTCAGCCTGCCGGACCTCAGCGGCCTTGAAGTCTGTCGGCGCATCAAGGGCGATCCGGCGACTGCCGACACGCTGGTGTTGCAGGTTGCTGCGCCGGGCGAAGGCTGCGACCGCGCCCAGGCGCTTGATAACGGCGCTGACGGCTGTCTGACGGAACCGGTCACGGCAGCGGACCTGCTGGCCAGCGTGCGGGCGCTGCTGCGGCTGCGGCAGTCTGAACCGGTGCTGCGCGAAAGCGAGGAGCGGCTGCGGCTGGCGCTGCGCGCGGCTGAGATGACGACTTTTGACTGGAACATTCGTGACAACCACGTCACCTGGTCGCGCGGCCTGACCCGGCGACGGCAGATGCCGGAATCGCTCGCGGGAGGTTATGAGGCCGTGCTGGAGATGGTGCATCCTGAAGACCGCGACCGCGTGCGAGAGACCATCCAGCGGGCGCTTGAAAACCGCAGCGAATGCAAACTTGAGTTTCGCCTGCTGCGACCCGATGGCGCGGTGCGCTGGACTTCGGTCAGCGGCCTCGTGCTGACCGATGAGCAGGGCGCGCCGGTGCGCCTGATCGGCATTGACCGCGACATCACCAGTCGCAAACAGCAGGAGGCCGAACGCGACCGGATGCTGGCTTACGAGCGGCGACAGACCAGGGCGCTGCAAAAAATTGCGGCGACGAATCTGGCCATCAACTCCGCGCAGACGATGGATGAAGTGCTGCACCTGAGTACCGACGGGGCGCGTGAACTGATTGGCGCGCATCAGGCCGTGACCGTCCTGACCGCCGGGCCGGACTGGGCGCAGGCTGTTCATGCGGTGTCGCTGTCGGATAAATATGCCCGGTGGCGCGATTACAACGTGCCGCCCGATGGTTCAGGCATCTATGCGCTGGTTTGTCGGCTGAATCAGCCGATGCGCCTGACGCAGGCCGAACTCGAAGCGCACCCGGCGTGGCGCGGGTTTGGCGCGGAAGCCGAACGTCATCCGCCGATGCGGGGCTGGCTGGCCGCGCCGCTGATGGCGCGCGATGGCCGCAACCTCGGACTGATTCAATTGTCGGACAGGAACGAAGGCGAATTTACCGAGCAGGACGAGGCGATGCTGGTGCAACTGGCGCAGATGGCTTCGACCACGATTGAGAATCTGCAGCTTTATCAGCGCGAACAGGCCGCGCGCGAGGCCGCCGAAGCCGCGACGCGGGCCAAGGATGAATTTCTGGCGCTCGTCTCGCACGAACTGCGCACGCCGCTCAACGCGATGCTCGGCTGGGCGCGCATCCTGCGCGACAAGAAAGACAACGCCGACCTCGTGGCCCGCGCGCTCGACATCATCGAGCGCAACGCCGCGACGCAGTTGCAACTGATCGAGGATCTGCTCGATGTCTCGCGCATCATCAGCGGCAAGCTGCGGCTCAATGTGCAGCCGCTCGAACCGGCGAGCGCCGTCCTCGCGGCGTGCGAACTGCTGCGCCCGGCGGCTGAAGCCCGGCAGCTCGACCTGCGGATGATGCTCGATCCTGACGCGGGCATCATTACCGGCGACTTCGACCGGCTGCAGCAGGTGGTCTGGAATCTGGTGTCCAACGCGATCAAATTCACGGAACCGGGCGGGCGCGTCGAAGTGCGGCTGGAACGTGTGGACCCGAATATTCGCATCACGGTCAGCGACACGGGGCAGGGCATCAAACCGGAATTTCTGCCGTTTATGTTCGAGCGGTTTCGCCAGGCTGATGCGGCCTCGTCGCAGCGGCAGGGCGGCCTCGGCCTCGGCCTCGCGCTGGTCCGGCATCTGGTTGAATTGCACGGCGGCACGGTGCGGGCTGAAAGTCCGGGCGCAGGCCAGGGCGCAACTTTCACGATCAACCTGCCGCTGCGCGCCGTGCGCCCGCACAACGCCGGGCACAGCGAAGCGACACCCGGCCCTGATGAAAAGCCGCAGAGTACGCTGCTGCAGCACCTGCGCGTGCTGGTGGTGGATGATGAAGCGGATGCCCGCAAGCTGGTCAGCACGGTGTTGCGGCAGTACGGCGCTGAGGCGGTCACGGCGGCGTCGGCTGAAGAGGCACTGGCGCGCCTGACCGCCGATGGTGGCAGATTCGATGTGCTGGTGTCGGACATCAGCATGCCGGAGGAGGATGGTTATTCGCTGATTCGCCGGGTGCGGCAGTGCGAGCCGGAACGCGGCGGTTACGTTCCGGCAGTGGCGCTGACGGCTTATGGCCGCGTCGAAGATCGTTTGCGCGCGCTCGCCGCCGGGTTTCAGATGCACGTCGCCAAGCCGGTCGAACCCGAAGAACTGGCCGCCGTCGTCGCGGCTGTGGCCGGACGTTTTGAGAAACAGGTCAAAGTTCGTTCGCAGTAAGCGGAGGGTCTGCACGATGCAATGGACGCTGGAAAACCGGATTCCTGCTGCTTTTCTGATCGCGCTGCTGCTGATCGTCAGCCTCAGTCTGTTTTCGTATCAGGCGCTGCGCAGCATGATTGATGCCCATACCCAGGTTGGGCACACGCACGAAGTCTCGGACCGGCTGGCCGCCGTGATGTCCACGCTCAAGGATGCTGAAACCGGGCAGCGCGGCTTTCTGCTGACGGGCAGGCCGGAATACCTGGAACCATACAGCCACGCCAGCCGCGACATCGAAGCGCAGATCACGCAGTTGCAGGAATTGTCGGAGGACAACCCGGCGCATCAGCAGCGGCTCGCATCCATCCGGCAACTGACCGAACAACGGCTCGCCCGCATTCGCCGGACGATTGAATTGCGCCGCACGGGCGGGCTGGCAGCGGCACTGCCGTCGGTGATGACCGGCGAAGGCCGGGAACTGATGGGGCAAATTCGCGCGCTGAGCAGTGAAATGGAAAGCGACGCGCAGCGTCTGTTGCAGGTGCGTGAGCAGAAGGCGCAGGTGGCCACGTCGCGCGCCCTGCGTTCCGGGGTTATCTTCAGCCTGCTGGCGACCGTGCTGGGGGTGATTGCCAGCGTCACGATTTCTCGTGAACTCAAACGCCGCCGCGAGGCCGAACAGGCGCTGCACCAGGCCAATGAAAGTCTGGAACGGCGCGTGACTGAACGCACGGCAGAGCTTTACGCCTCGCGGGAATGGTTTCGCGTCACGCTCAACAGCATCGGTGACGGCGTCATTGCGACGGACACTGCCGGGCAGGTGACTTATCTCAATCCGATTGCGGAAGGATTGACGGGCTGGGCGCGGGGCGAGGCCGCCGGGCATGCGATCACTGAGGTTTTCGACATCGTCAATCAGGAGACGCGCCAGGTGGTTGAAAACCCGGCGTCGCGGGTGCTGCGTGAAGGCGTGATTGTCGGTCTCGCCAATCATACGGTGCTGCTCAGTCGAAATGGTCTCGAACGTCCGATTGATGACAGCGGCGCGCCGATCAGAAATGAACAGGGCGAAATGGCCGGGGCGGTGCTGATCTTTCGTGACATTTCAGAACGCTATGCCGCCGAAGCCGCGCTGCGGCGCAGCGAACAGCAGTTTCGTCAGTTTGCCGAAAACATTCAGGACGTGCTGTGGCTGACCGACCTGCGGGAACAGCGCGTGCTGTATGTTTCACCGGCCTTTGAAACCATCTGGGGACGCCCGGCGGCAAAGCTCTGCGAGAGTTCTGCCGAATGGCTTGACGGCATTCATCCCGATGACCGCGCGCGCGTCAAAACGGCCTTTGACACGCTGGCGCGCTCAGGCGGCTTTGACGAGGAATATCGCGTGGTGCGGCCCGACGGCACGCTGCGCTGGGTGCGTGACCGGGGCTTCCCGATTCGGGATGAGGCCGCCGAAGTTCACCGCGTGGCCGGGATTGCCGAAGACATCACCGCGCAGAAACAGATCGAAGCTGAACGCGAAAATTTATTCGCCAGCGAACAGGCCGCGCGCACCCGCGCGGAAGAAAGCGAACGCTGGTTCAAGTCGGTGCTGGACCTGACGCCGATGCCGATTCTGCTGCTCGAACCCGGTTCGGCATGCGTGACTTTCTCGAATGTGGCTGCCGATGAAATGGCCGGCGGCGATTTCCCGAAAGACACGCCGGGCACGGAATATCACCGGGTTTATCACTGCACCAATGCGCAGGGCGAACGCATCCCGGATGAACACATGCCAGGCGTGCGCGTGGCGGGCGGCGAGCGGATCGAGAATTTCGAGATGACCTGGCACACGCCGCGCGGCGCGCGTCCGCTGCTGATTTTTGGCGACACGCTGCCGGCCATGCACGGGCGACCGGCGACCGGCGTCATCGTTTTTCAGGACATCAGCCACCTCAAACAGATCGAAGCCAGGTTGCGCCAGGCCGACCGGCTCAAGGATGAATTTCTGGCGACGGTCTCGCACGAACTGCGGACGCCGCTCAATCATATGCTCGGCTGGATCAGGCTGCTGCGCGATGACCGGCTCGCGCGCGAGGAGGTCGTCAATGCGCTCGAAACCATCGAACGCAATGCGCGGGCGCAGCCGGGCGAAAGCTGATAACTTTTCCTGATTTCCTCGCGTTCATCAAACATCGCCGTGCCCCCCGTCAGCGCCGGAACCGCTCCGGCAGCCCTGGTTTTGACGCCGCTGCCAGCCAGCGCCAGCGCCAGCGCCAGCACAATGACAATGGTAAAGATCAGTTGTTTCATGGCCCCCCCTCAGAATTGAATGGTCAGTTTTTTGTTGCCGTCACCCGGCAGTCAGCTCTGTTTCGCCGGAGTGAGTGATCCTCAGTTCAGAAACGTTGCAACTATTTTCAGCAGCCAGCGCCTCGTTCGCCATCTGTCCAGACCAACTTCCGTGCCACCGGGTCAGGGCGGCCATGTGCTTTGGGCAGAACGACGGCGACGACGCAGCCGGTCTTTCGGTGTTCGTTTCCGGGATCGTTTTTCCCGATAACGGAATCATCCCGAAAATGAAGGCGACGGCGGGCCGGGCGGATGTTTGTTTCAAGCCGGTCAGCGACAAGGCATCTGTGTTCGCCGTAATGCTCCCTGGGCTGGTGTGAGCCGGATCACAAACACCTGTGTTTCGCATCACAGACGGCTGTCATAAAAGCTGTCAGGATGCGCTTCACGACAGGCAGGATTAGCTGACCAGATGGATGAATTCGTTCCTTTATCCTGCCAGGAGGAACACCATGTTGAAAAAGCTGGCTGCTCTGACCGTTCTGGCAATCTCAGGATCAACCTTTCTGATCTTCCCGGATTCATCCGTCCCGGCCCAGGATGAACTGGCCGTCTTCAAAGGTAACTATTGCGTCACCTGCCACGCCAGAGCCAGCGACCTGGCGCAGAGCAATCGTTACTTTCAATGGCATTCATCGCTGCACCGTGAACAGGGGGTCGGGTGCGAAAAATGTCACGGCGGCGATCCGACCCTGGCCGATAAAAAATCAGCTCACGCGGGCGTGCTGCACCCTGACAATGCGGGCAGCAGGCTGCACCCGAAAAATCTGCCCGACACCTGCAATGCCTGTCATCAGGCGGTCGTCAGTTCATTTA
>CAYWDW010000386.1:0-5792 GCA_964457105.1 uncultured Heliobacteriaceae bacterium | reverse complement strand
TCGGCCATTCTGTCGGCAGTCAACCTGGCCCCCATCAAACCCAGACTTTATGCAGAAGGTGCGAGCGCGGAAATGCGTTCAATCGTGCAGGGGCCGTATCATTACATCAAGGCACCTGATGAAAGCGAGGAGTTGTATGACTGGCACCACGATCCGGCTGAAGACCACGATCTGGCGAAGCGGCATGAATACGACAAAGTGATTGAGCAGTTGCGACGCATCCCGGCTCAGTCGCGCTGAGGCTCAGATGGTTCCGGCCAGATATTTGCGCCGTCGCGCTTCAGGAAACTTTTCAATCGCGTAGCGCAGCATCGTGCGCGGCATTCGGCGGTAATGCTCCTGCAAAAAAGTCTCTTCGGCCTGCCGGTCACGCCTGCCGATTTCGCGCAGCATCCAGCCGACGGCCTTGTGAATCAGGTCTTCGCGGTCCTCAAGCAGCAGCTTTGCAATTGCCAGCGCATCAGCGAAATCGCGCTGCCGAATGAAATGAAAAGTCGCCAGCATGGCGATGCGCCGTTCCCACAAACTGCGCGACCGCGCCAGGCGATAAAGCGGGCGGCGGCTTTTGTCGTGCAGATAAACGCCAACAATGTGCGGAGCCGAAACATCCACCAGATCCCAGTTGTTGATGAACGCCGTGTGGTCGAGATAAAGCCGATAAATCCGCCGCCGCGTCGCCGCCTCAGCCCGGGTAAACTGGCGCAATAAAATCAGCAGCGCAACGGTTCTTTCCTCGTGCCAGGCTGATTGCAGCAGCCGCACCAGATCGGCCTCTGCAGTGGTCTGATACCGCCGCGCCAGCGCGCGCAGTTCCGGTACGCTGATGCCCAGAAACTGATCGCCCTCGCCATACTGGCCCGGCCCGGTCCTGAAGAATCGTTGCAGAATCAATGCCCGTTCAGGATTTGCCAGCCGCTGCAACTCAGCGTGAAGCTGCTCAAAGCTCATCATAGTGGTTCCCGTGTTCGGTCCGTCATTCCGGCTCAGCCAGGCTGACGCTGTCTTCCGGTGACAGCCTCAGTGATTGACACTCTTACCAGCTTCGGGCTAAGTTTGCATCACCTGCGACGCGGATTTTCCTCTGACCAGCATGCACGTGCTGAGGATTTCTGAATATGGCTTACGTAACGCGCAGTTCCCGCAAGAAAAAAAAGGATTCGCTGCCACGCCGATTTTTCCGCCGCCTGTTCTCGCCGCTGATTATCGCGCCGCTGCTGCTGCTGACGCTGGTCGGCGCAGGCGTGCTGATTCATTACTATTACACCTATTCCGAACTGATTGATCGCGGGCTGCGCGGTGAAGCCTTTGTGCGCGCGTCGGGCATTTATGCCGCGCCGAAAAACATCTATGACGGCGCGCCCCTCGGTTCCGGCGATCTGGTGGCCTATCTCAAACGTGTCGGCTATCTCGAAAAAGGCACGACGAAAAATGAGAAGCGCGGGCAATACACCGTGCGCGGCAGCACAGTGGAAGTCTATCCGGGTTCGGATGCCATCGTTGGTGGCGAAAAGAAATGGCACAGCCTGCGCGTCAGCTTCAGCCGCGACAGCGTGCAGTCAATCACCGACCTTGACAGCCAGGTGCAGCTTGAGAAAGCACAGCTTGAACCGGAAATGATTTCGTCGGTCATCACGCAGAATCGCGAGAAACGCAAGGTCATCGAATACAAAGACCTGCCGCAGAACCTGATTGACGCGATCACGACGATTGAAGACCGGCAGTTTTTTGAGCATCCGGGCGTGAACTGGCGCAGCATCGCGCGCGCGCTGATTCGCAATTATGAAGAAGGTGCCATCCGCGAAGGCGGCAGCACGATCACGCAGCAACTGGTCAAGAATTTCTGGCTCAAGCCGGAAAAAAGCTACAAGCGCAAACTCGCCGAAGCCTATATGTCCATCATCCTCGAAACGAGGCTGAGCAAGGAACAGATTATGGCGATGTATTGCAACCTGGCCTATCAGGGGCAGCGCGGCAGCTTTTCGATCAACGGCTTCGGTGAATCGGCGCGGGCCTATTTCGACAAGGACATTTCACAACTCACGCTGCCCGAAGCGGCGCTGCTCGCCGGCATCATTCGCAATCCGAATTATTATTCGCCGCTCAAACACGCCGACCGCGCCGAAACCCGCCGCAATCTCGTCCTCGACAAAATGGCTGAATACGGCAAGGTCACACGCGACGAAGCTGGCAAGGCAGAGCAGGCGCCGCTTGGCGTCAAAACAGGCAGTGGCCGCTTCGACATTACCGATGCGCCCTATTTCGTGGATTACCTGACGAAGCAGCTTGAAAGTCAGTTCGACACGACTGCGCTCAAATCGCTGCGCATCTATTCATCGCTCGACCTGGGTTTGCAGCGCGCCGCTTATCAGGCCGTCTCAAAACACATGGGCGCAATTGACAAAGCCCTGAGCAAACGCAAGGGCGGCACTGCCGGCTTGCAGGCTGCGCTCGTCGCCATGAACGCAAAGACCGGTGAAGTGCTGGCCATGATCGGCGGGCGCGATTACGCGACCTCGCAACTCAACCGCGCGACTGAAGCCAAGCGCCAGCCGGGTTCGGTCTTCAAGCCGTTCGTGTATGCGCAGGCGCTGGACAGCGCTTACGAGGGCGGCGATGTGATTACTCCGGCGACGATGTTTATGGACGAGCCGAAGACTTTTGAATACGGCTTCGGTCAGAAATATGAGCCGGGCAATTTCGGCGACAGCTATGAACACAAGCCGGTCACGCTGCGCGATGCGCTGGTGAAATCGAAGAACGTCGTGACGGTCGAACTGGCCGAGCGCGTCGGCCTGTCGCGCATTGCGCGGCTGGCTGAAAAGGCCGGACTGCCGCGCCCGCCAACCTATCCTTCGATGGCGCTCGGCGTTGGTGAAGCGACTCCGTTGCAAATGGCGGCGGCCTACACGATGTTTGCTGACAATGGCCGTCGCGTGTCGCCCGTCGCCATCAATCGCGTCCTCAATTCATCGGGCGCAACGGTGCTGGAAAACAAGCCCGACACCCGCGAAGTGATTACGCCGCAGGTCGCTTATGTCATGACTTCGATGATGAAGGACGTGCTGGATCGCGGCACCGGCGCGCGCGTGCGGCAGATGGGCTTCTCCAGAACCGCCGCCGGCAAGACCGGTTCATCACGCGACGGCTGGTTTGTCGGGTACACGCCGAATATCGTTTGCGCGGTGTGGGTCGGCTTCGATGACAATTCAGACCTGGGTTTGACCGGCGGTAATTCAGCCGCGCCGATCTGGGCTGAATTTATGATGAAGGCGCTGCAACTGCGGCCCGACCTCGGCGGCGATTTCGCTGATCCGGGCGACATCTCGACCGTGGATATTGATCCGCTGACCGGCACCATTGCCCAAGCCGACACGCCGAATGTGCGCCACGAACTTTTTATCAAGGGCACCGAACCCAGCGGCCCGTCGAATGAAAATCAGGATGCCGAGCCGCCGAAGACTGATGAGCCGGTAAGCGATTCTGGCAGCGAATTGCCCCCGCGCCCGACGCCGACGCCGCGCAACCTGATTGCTGAAACCGAACCTGTCGGCAGCAGCACTGTGACGCTTGCTTCAACGCGCCCGAAAAACGGCCTTGTCGCCATCGAAGTCTGCGAAACCTCACTCCTGCTGCCACGCAGCGGCCTTTGTCGCCGCACCGTGATGCGCGGCTTCACCATCGGGCAGGAACCGAAAAAGTTCTGTCAGGCCTCATTTCACCAGCGCAAGCCATAAGTCACTGCGTGCAACTTCGGGCGACAGTCCCTTGTCGTCACGCCTGCACGGGCCGCCCGGCAGCAGCGATGTTACAGCGTCGCCTGTGGTCTGCAATTTCAGGGCAGCCGCCAGCCCTTCGGCAGCGCCTGCACTCCGGCCCAGATCAGCACCAGCACCAGGATGACAAGGAAAAATGTGTTTCGCGCCCGGACTGCAGGCGTGCGCCTTTTCCAGATGGCTGAAACGTGCGCCACAATGACCGCCACAATCATCGTCGCGGCATGCTCCAGGCGGTAACGCGGCAGCGCCCCGCCGCCTGCCATGCTCATCCACGCCAGCAGGATGATGCCGATCAGCAATTGCAGGTCGAGCAGGCCCGTGAAAACCGACATCATGGTGCGGTCGGTCTGGCGGCGTTGTTCATTCCTGAGCCACGTCAGGGCCAGCACCACCAGCGTAATCAAAGCGACAATGACAATGATCCAGCGAACGATTGAATGCAGACTGAGCAGAATCTCCATTTTCACCTCACGGCCTGATTGAATTGATGCGCCCCGCCAGAGCAATTCCGACAGAGCTGACTAATGGCAATCCTTATTCTTTGCTGGTTCGATAACCGGGGCGGGCGCGAATCACCACGCCCTGGCGACGGCACTGGACTTTGAGCTTCCTGAAACTGCCGTCGCGCGCGGTATTCGTCGAATAAAAACCGAGCGAATACTGTGTGCGCAATTCCGCCGCGATGCGGGCCAGAGCTTCGGGCAGCGCACCGAGCGTGTCGGCGCGCTGCAATTTACCACCGGACCTGATGGCCAGATCCTGCAGGTATGTATCAGCCGTGCGATAGAGGCTGTCAAGCAGGACGCTGATTGAATCCTCGCGGCGCGGACGCGCTGGCGGCTCGCTGGCGTCAGGCACGCGGCCACGATCATCCGGCCAGCGACTCGAATCGTCAGGATACCGCCCGGTGCGCGGATCAGGAAACCGCCCCGGCACCGGAGTTCCCCCCGGATAACGTGTCGGATCGGGATAACGATTCGGGTCAGGATAACGATTTGGATCGGGATAACGTCGGGGATAAGGCTGCTCAATAATGATCGGCGGGCCGGGCAGTTTGTAAGGATCGTTGCGCGTGCTGCCACCGCTGCCCGGCGTCGGACTGCCGCCGGGCATGGTCGGCGGCGTGCGTCCGATGGACGGGCCGCCGAGGATGCTGCCGAGATCAACGCTTTCACCTGCCTGCTGCTGACGGCGCACGAGTTCTTCAGTTTCGCGGCGCGTGTCGTAACGAATCGGATAGACGATCACGCCCGACTCTTCGACCATTCTGATATTTTCATCGGCCCGCGCTTCATCGCTGCGCCAGTCCACGCCGTCAGTGAACAGGACGATGGCCTTGCGACCTTCGATCCGCTTCAGATAGCTGAGCGCAAGGCGACAGGCATCGTAAAGTTTTGTGCCTTTGCCAGGCCTGGTCTTTTCAATCGCCTGCCTGAGCGCCGCGCGGTCACTGGTAAAGTCGCTGAGGTCGCGGACTTCATCATCAAACGAAATCACCCGGACGCGATCCTGGGCCTGAAGCTGCTGCACAAAAGCCACTGCCGCGCGCTGAATGTCCTGAATTTTCTCCTGCGTGCTGCCGCTCGTGTCGAGCATCAGCACGACGTGAAACGGCGCTTTGACCTCGCTGAAAAAGGCAATCTCCTGAGGCAGGCCGTCTTCCTGAATCGTGAATTCCTCCTTTTTCAGATCGGGCAGGTAAACGTCGTTGTAATCGCTCGCCATCACCGGCACGATCACGAGGCTGGTCGTCACTCTCACGGTGTCACTCTGCTGCTCGGCGGCAGCAGTCTTGTCAGTCCCCTTTTTTTCCTGCGGCCCGGACAGCACCGGCCCGGCTACAGGGCGCAGCGAGGCAAGCATCATCAGGCCGGCCAGCAGCCTCAGCATTGGTCGCATAAAACCTCACTTCGCGGTCAGTCAGGTCACTGCGGCGAGTATCGCGAGTGTCACGTGAGTGCCCGGAATTCGGTAGTCGGCAGTCGGTAGTCGGTAGTCGGAATTCGGAATTCGGAA
>CAYWDW010000385.1:0-5793 GCA_964457105.1 uncultured Heliobacteriaceae bacterium | reverse complement strand
TTCTGTCGCGCAGTCGTTTATTTGTCGTAATAACCGCGCCGCGTTTTCGCCACTGCGCCTTCGTGGCCAATCCTGACCGCCACTTTGCGAAACTCGCCGTTGTGTTTGAGCCGGTCCGGCTGATAAGCCACGCTGTAAAGCTGCTGCAATTCGGCGGCGACGCGCTGATAAGCGTCGTGCAGGTCTTCGGCGCGGGCGGCGGTGAACATCGTGCCCCCGGTCTGTTCGGCCACCGCGTCAAGCTGCTGGCGGGCGACGGCGTAACGCCGCAGCGAACCCGACGAGCTGCTGAAGAGAAAGCCCAGTTTGTCGAGTTTGTTTTCAGTGTCGAAACAGATCGGATAGATCGTCACTTCCGCTTCTGACACGCGCGCCAGCAGGTCATCAAATTCGGGCGCGGTCGGGTCAGGGCCGTATTGCAGATTGTTGTCCACGCCGTCTGTCAGCACAACGATCACGCGGCGCGTCTCGCCCGTGCCCTTGAGCAGATCAAGCGCCGTGTGCATGGCCTTGTAATATTCCGTCCCGCCGCCGCTGTGTTTGATGGCATCAATCGCCGCGCTCAGTTCCACGCGGTCAGTCATAAATGGCGTCACCAGTTTGAAGCGACGGGCAAACGTGCCGACGGCAATGCGCGTGTTCGGATTGAGCGCAGTCACGAATCTCTGCGCCGCCGCTTTCATCTCTTTGATCTTCTTTTGCGTGCTGCCGCTCAGATCAAGCAGCAGCACCAGGCTGATCGGAGTCGTGACCGGCGCGAAATGCGAAAGCTCCTGTCTGACGCCGTCCTCATAAATCGTGAAGTCTTCCGCTTTGAGATTTGAGAGCGGTTGCCCGCTGGCGCTGATGGCTCTGACGTTGAGATTGACGAGGCGCGTCTCAACTTTGACGGCGTCCTCTTTGACCGGCTGTTTTTCTGGCGCGGCTTCAGTGCGCGCCGGAGCGTTGTGGTCAGCGGGTTCCGACGCAACGAGTTCAGTTCTGGCTGCCGGGGTCGGCGTGGTGACCATGGCATTCTGAGCTGCAGGCTGAGTCGCCTCAGCATTTTTATTCAGCACCGACAGATCGGCGCTGTAACCGCTGTCGCGTCGCATCCGGTTGCCGGTTGCGGCAGGCGGCGCAAAGCCTGCGCTGAGGCTTGAATTGTCCTTCAGACCGCCGAGCGATTTGCCAAGCAGTTCCGGCTTTTGCAGGAACCGGGCTGCCGCGTCAGGATTGAATTTGACTTCAGCGACGACGGCTTCGCGTTCCTGAAAGGTCACCACCGCGAGCTTGATGTCTTTGCCTTCTTCCCTGGCATACACAAACGTGCGCTGGCCGCCGTCGCGTTTTGAATAGGTCTGCACGAGCGGCGCCCAGCCTTTGGCATAAGCTTCGCGCATCACGGCGGCAAACGAGGCTTCGTTCGGGCGCGGCGAAAAATCGTAGTTTTCATAGACCGCGAGCTTGAAGCCTTTGACTCCGGCGGGACGAATCAGTTTGATGGCGAAATTCGCCAGGCCGAGAAACGGGATCTTCGTTCGTCTGGCCTGATATTTTTTTTCGATGTGTTTTGTGATGGCCTTGAATTCCTTGTCCTTCGCCAGCGCAACGGCAGACGGGACCAGCAGCGCAACAGCCAGCAGCACAACTGAAACAAAACGGCGCGGGCAGATCATCATTTGCCTCCTTCAGAACACAGCCTCAGGGCGGGGGATGAAAGAGATGGCAATCAGGACTTGTCGTGCTTGCGGTATTTGCGAGCGCCGACACCGCTGAAATCAAAGTCAATGTCAGGGATGCCGAAGCGTCCGCGCAACTGACCGATCTTTTCAGGATCAATCGGGCCGACGACATTGACGACGTAAAGACGTTTCGAGGACCAGACAATGGCGCCGATGCCTGTAATCAGGTCGCCATTCATCATCAGGTAAACTTCGGCGTTTTCATTTTCGCGTTTGCTGCGCACGCCGACGATGCGCTCCCAGCCGGGCGTGCGCAACTGCGTGCGAATGCCTTCGACATCTGATTCAGAAAACTCATTGTCCTTGTCGAACTCAACGCCTTTGACGTAAACGCCCTGCAACGCCGAAATCAGCTCCTTCACCGCCGCTTCATCGGGCTTGCTGCCGTTGAGAAATTTTGACGTGAGTTTGATGAGCGCGCCGTCAATCGTCACATCCACAGTTTCAGTGGCTTTCGGAAACAGCGTCTCCAGGTTGTCGAGTCGCAGCTTCTGTGCGTAAGCAGGCGCGAGCGTGCAGACGCACACGAGCAATGATGAGGCAGCCAGTCTGAATGCGAGTTTATGCATGCATCCTCCTTGTCAGGGTCTGTTACTTGTTTGATTTTCTGGTTCCGGCGCTTTTCAGGTCGAGGTTCGGCAGGCCGAGCCGGTCACTGAGTTGCGCCAGGCGTTCAATGTCAATCGGGCCGACGATGTTGACGAAGACCAGTTCCTTCGGTTCGGCGGCAATGATCGTCAGGCCGAGCATGCGTTCACCTTCGTACATCGTGTGAACTTCGACCTTCATGCCTTCGCGTTTGCTGGCGACGCCGACGATGCGCGACCAGCCCGGCGATTGCAGTTGCGCGCGCACGCCGTCAAGGTCGGAGGCGGCATATTCGCCGGCCTTGTCGAACTGATAGACGCGCACGTAAATGCCCTGCAACCCGTTGAGCAATGACTTGACGGCAGCCTCATCAGGATTGCTGTCCTTCAGAAACTTTGCGGCCAGCCGGAGCGTGTTGCTTTCAATGTTGACCTCGACAACTTCGCTGGCCCGGTCGGTCAGTTTGTCGAAATCAATGCGCACCCTCGCGCGCTGAAAGTTCTGCGCGGAGGCAGTGACGGCGCCCGGCGCAGCGAGCAGCAGCAGAAACAGCATGGCCCGCGCGGCTCTGCCTGAAATGATCTTGTTCATGATGACTGTCGTTATCTCTCTCCGTGATGTCCGGTCTTTGTTTCGGGCTGAAGCTCAGTCGGCTGGGCTTCAGCTTCGGTCGCAATTCTTTCGGCAGCCTGATTGACCTTCTGTTTCGCCTTGCTGAGTTTGCTGCTGGCAATCTGAAAGGCGAGCAGGACCTGCGCCCTGGCGATTTCGCCTTCGCGTTTCATCTCCCGGTATTCGCGGTAATACCTGACGCCGAAAGTCAGGCTGATGAGCAGGCAGACCAGCACGCCAGCCGTTGAGAATTGCACCGCCGACAGCCGGAACAGCGCCACCAGCTTCTGCCAGGGCGAGACCGGCACGGGCGGCAGTTCAGCGATGCGCGCCATCACCCTGGCGGTGAAATCGGGCGACACGTCGCGGCGCTGCAACGCCATTCTGAGTTCATCATCAAGGCGGCTCATACGTTCACTTCTCCAAAGCAGCGCGACAGCTTGTCACGCAGGGTCGCCAGCCCGCGCTGCAAATAACTCTTGACGGTATTGACCGGCATCTCAAGCACCTCGGCGATGTCAGCCGGATCAAGGTCTTCCTGGTAACGCAGCACGACGACCAGGCGCTGTTTTTCAGGCAGCGCGGCCACGTAGCGGCGCAGCTTCTGCGAGAGCATCGGATCGGGCAGGACATCAGGCACGCGAAAGGCGTCAATCACCTCTGCGTCATCAATGCTCATTTGCATGTGCAGCCCGAATTTCTGTCGGCGCAGGTAATCAATGCAGCGATGACTCGCCACCTTGCGCAACCAGAATTTCAAATGCTCCGGCGATTTGATCGCGGCCAGGTTCTGGTACAAGCTGAGAAACACTTCCTGCGCCAGTTCCTCGGCCAGCGCGTGATCGTGCAGAAAGTGATAAGCCAGACTGAGTACCATCGCCTGATGCTCACGCACGATCTCTGAAAACGAGGTCTGGGGGTTCCCGGCCAGCTTCACCTGCGGCTCCTTCTGACTTGCCTTCTGACTTGATTGATTGCTTCGCTGGAACAGCTTCTTTCGCGCCGTTCACCGGTAAATACGTCAGGTGAGTGGCCGGAGAATGCAGTTTGTTGCAGAAAAATTAAGCGCGTGGACGAAAACCTCGCGGCTGGTGCGCGTGTCAGCGCGGTCCGGTACAGGGAGCGGTAGCGACCTGGTGGACGCGGGAGGCGCACACGCCGGACGCACCAGGTCGCTACCGCTCCCTGTACCGGACCATTGCGTGTCCCCCAAACCCTCAACGTAATTATGGTGTGCTGTCCCAGGCCGGGACAGATGGAAAGGTGAATTGACCGGCTAAAAACTCAGATTAATTCCGGCGCGCGTTGAGTGTTCCCTGATGCGAGTCAGCACTTCGACGGCGAGCGCGAGGGCGCGGCGTCCGTCGCTGCCGGTCACGACCGGTTCAGTGCGATGGCGCACCGCTTCAACGAATGATTCAATTTCAGCGAGCAGCGGTTCGCGCCAGGCAATCTCAAGCGGCGCGGCCACGATGTCAGGGCGCGGCGAACCGGGCACGGGCATCAGTTTGTACATCCCGACCGACTGTTCGGCGTAATCGAGCGAATAATATTCACCGGGCTGAAACACGCGCAGCTTGCGCAGGCGTTCGCCTGACACACGGCTCGCCGTGATGTTCGCCACACAGCCGTCAGCAAATTCAAGGCGCGCGTTGGCGAGATCAATTTTCGGCGTCAGAATCGGAATGCCGACGGCTTCAATCTGTGCCACTTCCTGCCCGACGAGGGCCGCAATGATGTCGAGTTCGTGGACCATCAGATCCATCACGACATCAATGTCGAGCGAGCGCGGCGTGAAGATGCCCATGCGATGAGCTTCAAAGAAACGCGGGCGGGTGACGCGCTGCTGCAACGCGCGAAAGGCCGGATTGAAGCGTTCGATGTGGCCGACCTGCAGCGCCAGGCCTTTGGCCCCGGCGAGCGCGATCATTTCATCGGCTTCGGCGAGCGTGTGCGAAATCGGCTTTTCAACCAGCACGCTGATGCCTGCGTCAAGACACGCGCAGGTGATTTCGTGATGGCTGACGGTCGGCGTGGCAATGCTGACGGCTTCGACCTCGCCGAACAGTTCGCGGTAATCGCGGATGAACCGCGCGTTGTATTTTTCAGCCATTGCCTGGCCGGCGGCTTCGTTCGGGTCGCAGACGGCGACGAGCGCGGCTGATTCGAGCGCGGCATAAATGCGGGCATGTTCGCGGCCCAGGTGGCCGACGCCAATGACTGCGGCTTTCAGTTTTTCGGTCATAGCTTTTCGGTGGTTGCCTTGATGATGAATTGACGGAGCGATCTTCGCCTGTGTTGCGCGACACTTTCAAGGTCTGCGCGACAAGGTGAAACGGCAGCCCGCTGGCAATCAGCGGTTGATCCGGTTATCCTCTGCGCTGGTTCAAACGCCAGTGATTTCATCCCTCTGAATTATCAATCGTGCTGGAAATTAAATCTGCGAGACAGGAACGATACTATCTGCCTGCCCTGCTGCTGCTGGGCGCGGGCATTTTATTTTACGGGTTGGGCCGCTTGCCGCTGATCGGGCCGGACGAGCCGCGTTATGCCGAAGTCGCGCGCGAAATGTTTGCTTCGGGCGACTGGATTACGCCGCGCCTGGGCGGGATTCACTGGTTTGAAAAACCGGCGCTGACTTACTGGCTGGTGGCGAGCGGCTTCACGCTGTTTGGCGTGTCGGAATGGGCCGCGCGCTTTTTCATTGCGCTTGGCGCGGGCGCGGGCGCGCTGATGCTTTATTTTTTCGGCAGGCGCGTGCGGTCAGCGCGGTTCGGATACCTGAGCGCGGCGGCGTTGCTCTCAAGCGGCATCTGGCTTGGCTTCGGGCGCGGTGCCGCGTTTGACACGCCGCTGGCAATGACGATGG
>CAYWDW010000384.1:0-5794 GCA_964457105.1 uncultured Heliobacteriaceae bacterium | reverse complement strand
AATTCCTCCCTGCAAGGCAGTTCTGGACTGCGCCCCGGATTATTACTCCTTGTCATGACCCAAACTTTGCACGGAATGCGCCGCTTCTTCGTCGCAGAGCGACGCCTGAGTTCAGGCGTGGGTTTCAACCCACGCTCACGTCAAGGGGTACCCCGTGTCGCGTAGGGACAATTGAATTCAATCGTCGCTGACGCGACGCCGGGATTTTGCGCACCGCACCGTGGATTGAAATCCACGTCTAAATTCAACTTGTCGCTACGCGACCCAAAACCGAAGAAAGATTTGGGTAACGACAAGATTATTACTCGCAAGGCGCTGATCAGCGCGCGATGAATTTCAGGTTAAAGTCAGTCACCCGCTGACACGGCTGTAGTTCAAGGCTGATGTTTGCAGCTTCAGCCGCCTTTCGCAGCTTCAGGCGTTCAGCATTATCCCAAAACAGCGGGCGCGCGGGCCTTTCATCCGATTCGTCGTCATCCACCGCGCGAGTCAGCAGCAGGTAGCGGCCCGGCGCGAGATGGCTGAAGCTGAATGAGCCATCGCCTTCAGCTTTTGTCTCAGCATAACGCAGCACATCGCCGGCCAGATCCTTTGCCGCCGGAATCAGCATGACGCGCAATCGCGCAGGCAGCTTTGCGCCTGCGGCAGCGATGACTTTGCCTTTCACCTGGGCAGCGCCTGCGGCCACCACGACGTTCAGGCCGGTCAGCTTTTCGCCGCTGCTGAGCGTCAGCAGGTCGCGGTTGACATTGTTCGCCGCTGAAGTTTTCGCGTCACCCCGCGTGACTGATTTGAGGTAGCAGCACTCAGACAGCATGTGCGCCCGCAGTTGCCAGCGTCCCGGCAGCAGATTATTGAAGCTGAATTCGCCCTGCTCGTTCAGGCTCTCACGCTGCGGTCGTGAAGAATAGACAGTCTCCAGGGCCGGACGGTCTGACTGCTGACGCTCAAGGCCGATCAGCAGGTCCGACCACTGTGCCGGAGCTGAATCTTTGCAGGCACTGTCGCGGCGTTCAGGCGGCAGCCTTTCAAGCGTGATCCGGCCAGCCACTGTGGCCATTGGGATCATCCGCAGTTCAAGGCCGCTGACCTCACGACCACTGACCGTGACGCGGCGCGGCGGCGACATCAGGAACTGCCCGCGCCCCTGCCCGGTCGCGTAAATTTCATATTCACCGTCGCTGACGCCATACAGGGCAAAAACTGATGACGTGCCGGGCGTCACCGCGGCTGAGGCCCGGCTTCCGGTTGTCGCGCTGATCAGCGCCACCTGACTCCATATCTCGCCGGGCAGTTCCTGGCCGTCTGCCGATCTGATCACACCGCTCACGACCGAGCCGCGTTCGCTGCGCCAGCGAATATCAATGCCAGGCGTCTCAGCGCCCGCCTGCACGCCGACTTCGGCGGCGTTGTCGCGCACGGCTGAGGGATAGTAAATGCGCCCGGCAGTGCGATAAGGATTCGCCTGGCTCTGGCCGCTGTCGCCCGCGCTGACCAGGTATGCGCCGGGCATCAGCCCGTAAAGGCGATAGATGCCGCGATCATCTGTCGTCACGCTGCCGCTCCACGGTGCGATCAGTTCGGTGCGGCCTGCGGTGTCGCGCACGCGCTGCGCCTGCACGGGCACACCGCACAACGGTTCGCCGGTCTGATTCAGCACGCGCCCGGTAATCACGCCGCCTCTGATGATGCGCACCGTGACCGATTCACCGGCGTGACAAAGCCTGCCGCCGGACAAAAGATCTTCACCGGGTTCCGGCACATAAGCCGGGGCCCAGGCGTTGACCTGATAAAGATCGCCGGTCGGCACGTCAGCTTTGAAAGCCCCTTCGGCATCGGTCGTTGTCTGCGTGTTGTTTGTTCTGCGCCTGGCCCCGACGGCGCTGATTGAAACATACACATTCGGCACCGGCTGCCCTTCATCATTGATGACGCGCCCGGTAATCGGTTTGCGGCTGACTGCGGCGCGCGGCGCGTCCTGCGCAGCCACCGGCATCAGCGCACCGGCGCAGGCGAAGCAACAGGCCATCATCAGTCGCAACCCGTTCATGGCCGTTTCTCCCTTTCGTCAGGTTTTGCCCGCGGATCAAGGTCCACAGTGATTTCCTGGTCTGCCTGCCCGCTGATGGTGAAGTTTTTGATCACAGGTTTGACGGACCAAGCCACGCCCGGCCTGTTCGGAAAGATGCTGATCGTCAGTTCATATTCGCCGGGAGCGAAGCCTTCAACGATGAACGGTCGGCGCGGGTCAACCTGCAATTGCTGTGATGAAGTGTTCCAGTTGGCAGCGCTGCGTCGCCGCACGTGGGCCGTCATTTGCAGGCCATCAGGCAGGCTGCCGATGACATTGACCTGCCCGCGCAACTTCGCGGTGCCGTAAAGCAGCACAACACGAATGCCGCTCAGGTGTTCGCCTGCGGCGATTTCCAGCCCGTCGGGTTGCGGCGCGCCATCACGTTCAATCCGCTCCAGCCAGTATCCTTTCGGCGCGTTCCAGGTTATCAGCCTGAGGCGCATCCTGCCGGGCCGCAATCCGCTGACGCGAAAGTTACCCTGCGGATCAATCCTGAGCGGCATCTCCGCCGGCGCGGTCAATTCCTGCGTTTCAGCCGCCGCGAACAACTGAAGCTGCGGCAACTTCGCCAGCGCCGCCTGATCGGCTGCGCCTTCGATCACAACCGTGCCGCTGAAACCTGCGCCGCGACGCACTTTGACCTCCAGCCCGGTCACTTCGCCTGCGACAATTTCAAAGGTCGTCAGCTCGCTGTAATTGTTGCTTTCGCTGTTCTCGCGGCCCGGCGAAGCAAATACCCCGTATTTACCGGGCGGCAATCCACTCAGGCTGAATTCACCCTGCGCGTTGGTGGCAGTTCCGCCCACACTATAACCATCGAACCTTGTTCCACCGGGCTGAAGACGACCGTGTCCGATGCTGACGCCGGGCACCGGGCGCCCTGATTCGGCTTCGACAACGCGGCCCTGCGCCTGAAAGGTTGGCGTCGGTTCGTGCAGGCTGATGTCAGCGCCGGTGACTTCCCTGCCCGCTTCAAGTTCAATCACCCGCGCCTGCGTTTCATCCGTCGCGTCGGGATGCCACGTCTGCCGGTATCGCCGCCGACTATCATTAAAGGCCCAGCCATCATCGTCCCGATCCATCCCGGCGTTGACCACGTAACGTCCCGCAGGCAGACCGAACGCCCGATAAATGCCCCGATCATCGGTCAGGCGCACCTGGATCATCAGTGCAGCAGCGCCCGGCCCGCCGCGGCGTTCATCGAATCTGGCCAGCCGCACCTGTTCAGCGATCAGCGGGCGGCCATCGGGATCAGTGAGTCTGCCGGTAATCACGCCGCCGGGGATCAGCTTGAAATCAACATCGCGGAGCGTTTCACCATCGGCCAGGCTGACGGCGCGCCCGTAGCTGAATCTGCCCGTTTCGCTCGCCACCACATACGCCGGCGCAAAGACGGTCACGCGAAACTGCCCTGCCGGCACGTTCGTCAGCCGGTAATGCCCGTCTTCATCAGTCGCAGCTTTAAGCAGCACGTTGTCAGGCGGCCTGCCCGACTGATCGGAAGCGAGCATGACCGCCAGGTCTGCGGCAGCTTTGTCGCCAATCGTGACGCGACCGGTAATGACCCCCGTCGCGTTTTTTGGCGCAGACTGAGCCAGCGTCATCAACGTCATGACGCCAGCCATTGTGGCGATCAGAAAAAGTCGAACACGCACAGGCATTGCTCCTTTCAGAAAGTGAGCGGAAGGCCGGTTAATCGTTAGCTGTTGCTGAGAGCTGCTGAGTCGGCGCGATTGTATGACTGACCGGTAATCACTTGCAATCATCATCTCATTTTCAACAAGGAAGCCAGCCAGGAGCGCAGGCAAAACAAGGAGCGCAGGCGTCCCGCCTGCCCGGCTTTCAATCACTGCGCCTTGAGCGCAACGCAGCCAAACAAGGAGCGCTAAACAAGGAGCGCTAAACAAGGAGCGCAGGCGTCCCGCCTGCCTGTGTTTCAATAAAGATCCTTTGATTGAAACCATGCAGGCGGGCACCCTGCTGATGAAGTGGGGCGTGGATTGAAACGCCGCGAAAGGTCCTTTGATTGAAACCATGCAGGCGGGACGCCTGCGCTCCTTGTTTATTGAGCGAAGCCGGGCAGGCGGGACGCCTGCGCTCCTTGTGCGCTCCTTGTGCGCTCCTTGTGCGCTCCTTGTCGGCTTCCTTGAAACAGCTCTGACGCGGTAGTAGCATACGGCCTCTCAACCGGAAGTCTTTCATCACATTCAATCTTCGGAGAATCACCAGCATGCACCGCACCCGTTTCTTCCCGGCCCTGCTTCTGCTTTCGATTTTCATCACCGCCGTTTCAGCTCAGGACAAGCTGCTCACGATTGACGATCTTTACGACCCGGCGCGGCGCGTCAATTTCACCGGCACGCTGCCACAGATTCAGGAGTGGCTCGATGAAGCGCATTACCTGCAACGCAACGGCGAACAGTGGCTGAAAGTCGCCGCCGCGACAGGCCGCGCTGAACCGTTCTTCGATTCCGCCCGCATGGCAGCGGCGCTCGCAAAGCTGCCGGGCCTGAGCGCCGATGACGCGAAACGAATGGCCGGCGGGCCGCTGCTGCTGAATGCCGCGAAAACCGCCGCGCTGATCAATTACGCCCGCGATCTGTTCTATTACCAGTTTGGCAGCGACGCGGCGGTGCGGCTGACCAATACTGCCGATGACGAAGTCGGCGAGGAGTTCAGCCCCGATGGCCGGATGGTTTCTTACATCCGCGATTACAACATCTGGCTGGTTGATGTCGCCACGCAAAAGGAACGCTCGCTGACGCTGGATGGCAACAGCAAACTTTACAACGGTCGGCTGGACTGGGTGTATCAGGAAGAAGTTTACGGGCGCGGCAATTTCAAAGGCTACTGGTGGTCGCCCGATTCAACGCGCATCGTCTACCTGCAACTCAATGAATCCGGGGTCCGGGACTTTCTGATTCCCGATCACATTCAGAATCCGCAGCACGTCGAGGTCTGGCCGTACCCGAAAGCCGGGGCGCCCAATCCCGGCGCGCGGCTGGGCGTGGTCAATGCCATCGGCGGCGAAACGCGCTGGGTTGACACGTTCAAATATCAGAGCGTCGAACCGATCATCGCCAAAGTCGGCTGGAAGCCCGACAGCAGCCGCATCGTTTACGTCATCACCGACCGCGAACAGAAATGGGCCGATGTCAATTTCGCTGATCCGGCGACGGGCCGCAGCGACACGGCCTTTCGTGAAACTTCAGGCCCCTGGGTCAATGCTGAAACCATCGGATTGCCGCGCTGGCTGAAGGACGGTTCGTTTCTCTGGACCAGCGAGCGCACCGGCTGGAAGCACATTTATCATTACTCGTCCGACTGCAAACAGGTGCGCCCCGTGACGGCGGGCAAATGGGAAGCGCGGACGCTGCACGGCATTGATGAAGCGAGCGGCTGGGTCTACTTCTCCGGCACTGAACGCAGCCCCATCGGCGGCGATGTTTACCGCATCAGGCTTGACGGCAGCGGCCTGCAACGCCTGACCGAAACGCCCGGCACTCATCAGGCAAATTTCAATCCGTCATTCACTCACTTTGTGGACGTGTGGAGCGACGTGCAGACGCCGCCGCAGGTCAGGCTGCACACGGCTGACGGCAAAGTGGCGCGCATCATCGAAGCGAACCAGGCCGACGCGATGAAAGCTTACAAGCTCGGCAAAACCGAATTCCTGAAGGTCAGAACGCGCGACGGTTTCGAGATGGAAGCGATGATGAT
>CAYWDW010000383.1:0-5799 GCA_964457105.1 uncultured Heliobacteriaceae bacterium | reverse complement strand
GGGGTCAGTACCTGACGGCAGTTTCGGCCTGATCAGCTTTCGGGGCATTTCCGGCCTGCTCAACAACAACACCGTGGATGGCGGCGACAATAACCAGGCCTTCTTTTCTGAAGAGCGTGGCCGCACCCGCATCAGCTATTCAATCAGTCAGTCGGCGATTCGTGAATTCCAGGTCAACACCTCAAACTACTCTGCCGAATATGGCCGCGCCGCCGGGGGTGTCACCAATGCCGTGACCAAGAGCGGAACCAACCAGTTCCGCGGCGACGCCTTCTATTTCCAGCGCAACAATGCGTGGGGCGCCCGCAACCCGCTCGCCTTTCAGTCGGTGCTGGTCAACGGAGTTTCCAGTCTGATCGGCATCAAGCCCGAAGATGTGCGCCATCAGTTCGGCGGCACGTTCGGCGGCCCGATTGTCAAAGACAAGTTGTTCTTCTTTTTCAGCTACGATCAGCAGAAGCGCAATTTCCCCGGCCTGGCCATCTTCAATCAGCCGACATATCTCAATACCGTCAACCGCACGACACTGACGGCGGCGCCGCGCAATCTGACCACGGCGCAGATTGATGATGCGCTTTCATTCCTGAATTCACTGTCCGGCCCGGTGCCGCGGCGCGGAGATCAGACGCTGATCCTGCCGAAAATTGACTGGCAGGTGAACAGCAAAAACACCTTTACGGTGACTTACAACCGGCTGCGCTGGGATTCACCGGCGGGCATTCAGACACAGGCGACCAACACGCGCGGCAAGGCCAGCTTCGGCGATGACTTCGTCAAAATTGACTGGGGCACAGCGCGGCTGGTGTCCACGCTGACGCCGACCATTGTCAATGAATTCCGCTTCCAGTACGCGCGCGACTTCGAGTATCAGATCAGCCAGACCCCGGCGGCGGGTGAACCCCGAACGGCGCTTGATGGCAGTTCGCCTGACGTCTTCCTGACCAATGGGCTGGAATTCGGCAAACCTACGTTCCTGGAACGTCCGGCCTATCCCGATGAAAAGCGCAAGCAGTTCACCGACAACGTGACGGTGTCGCTGGGCGGCAACACGCTGAAATTCGGCGTGGACATCAACCGCGTCAACAATGTCCTCAGCAATCTGCGCAACGAAAGCGGCGCTTACTCCTATAACAACATCAATGACTTCATCATTGATTTCGTCAACTGGAAGACGCCCCTGCCGGCAACCGTGACCTGCGCCACCGGCACCCGCACGCGCGGGAAATGTTACACCAGCAACTTCCAGCAGGGTTTCGGGCCACGGGCCGCCAGCCTGGCGACCACCGATTACAATTTTTATGCGCAGTATGACTGGCGCTTCCTGCCGCGCGTGACCATTAACCTGGGGCTGCGGTATGAATATCAGCAGATGCCCGATATTCAGAATCCGAATCCCGGCACGGCGACGATTCCCAATACCAGTCTGACGCTCAATCAGGCCACCTCATTTCTGCCGGATGACAAGAACAACTTCGGCCCGCGCGTCGGGTTCGCGGCTGATCTGACCGGGGATGGCAAGACCTCGCTGCGTGGTGGTTACGGTTTGTATTATGGTCGCATCATCAACTCAACCATCTACAATGCGCTGGTCAATACCGGAGCGGCGGGCGGACAGTCGCAGATAAGCCTGTCGGGATCATTATCTACGGCGCCGATCTTCCCGAACGTGCTGGCCACACCGCCAACCGGAACGACGGGCGCGATTCAGTTCTTCTCAACCACGTTCGGCAATCCGATGATTCACCAGGCCGATCTGATCTTCGAGCGCGAGATCATGCGGAACACGACGGTGTCGGCCTCTTACCTGCTCAGCGTCGGGCGCAAGCTGCCGACCTTCTATGACCGAAACCTGTCAGCCCCCACGACCACGCAAAGCTTCGCGGTCAACGGCGGGCCTTTCGGCGGCCAGACGGTGACCATTCCGGTGTTCGCAACCTCACGTCCGCTGGCCGGCTTCCAGCAGATCAGCGAAATTGCCAGCAACGTCAAGTCGGAATACAACGCGCTGGTGCTGCAGGCCAATCGCCGGTTTTCGGGCGGGTTGCAGTTTCTGATGAGCTATACGCTCTCGAAGGCTGAGGACACCAATCAGCGCTCTGCGACCTTCACCGAAAACAACGTGCCCCTCAATGTCTTCGATCCGGGTGCCGAACGTGGCCGGTCAAACTTTGATCGTCGTCACAAATTTGTCGCCAGCGTGGTCTATGCGCCGCGCGTCAAGGTTGACAACCGGGTTGCCCGCGCACTGGCAGATGGCTGGTCCATCTCTCCCATCTTTCAGTTTTACACCGGCTTCCCGTATGACGGCCTCATTGCCGGCAGCAATGGCGGGGCCGGCAGCCTGAACCGCTCCGGCGGCGCCAACCGCTTCCCGCTGCTTGACCGCAATGCCTTCACCGGGCCAGATGCGAAGAACTTCGACCTGCGCCTGTCCAGAAAGTTCTACATCACTGAACGGATGAATGTGGAATTTCTGGGTGAAGCCTTCAATATTTTCAATCGCACCCAGTTCACTCGGGTCAACGAGACGATGTACAGCCTGCAGAGTGGCGCGTTGAATTTCAACTCGGCCTTCGGCACGATCAGCGAAGCCGGCGGCACACTTTACCGCGAGCGTCAGGTTCAGCTCGGACTCCGCTTCCAGTTCTGAACTGATTCGCCGTCAGAAAAAATCAGCGGCAGCGAGCATCAGACTCGCTGCCGCTTTTTTCTGGTCGCATAACTGCCGACGGCCTTACAGCCGGTCCAGCACGGCCCTGACGTCCTCGCTGTGCGTGTCGGTTTTCACTTTGCGAAAGATGTGCGCGAGGCGGCCCTGCTCGTCAATGATGAAGGTCGAACGCAGCACCCCCATCACTTTCTTCCCGTACATATTCTTCTCGCCCCACGCGCCGTATTTCTCCATGACTGTGCGCTCCGGGTCAGAGAGCAGCGTGAAGGGCAACTGATATTTTTCAGCGAATTTCTGATGCGACTGCTGACCATCGCCGCTGACGCCGATGACCTCGACGCCGCGCTGCTGCAACTCAGTGAATGCGTCGCGGAACCCGCACGCTTCCTTCGTTCAGCCAGGCGTATCATCCTTCGGATAAAAATACAGCACGACCTTGCGGCCTTTATAATCCGACAGCTTCACCGTTTTGCCTTCAGCGTTTTTAAGGCTGAAGGCCGGAGCCTTGTCACCGATTTTCAGCGCTGACTTCGCAGATGGTTCGGGCATTCGATGTTCTCCAGTCATTTTTCATCCACGCAGCCGCGCACCGCAAAACAACTCTGCTGCGTGGAAAAATGTTGTTCCTGAAACAATGCCACCAGGGTCAATTGATGGCGAGCGGGCGTTCAAGTTTGAGCCTGATGATCGTGCCCTGATCGAGCCGGACCTCTTTGCCTTTGGTCAGCAGCACGCCGGCAATCACGCTTGCGCCCAGGACTGAGGCTGCGGCGATGCTGCCGCCGCGACTGAGGCCGTAAAAAGTGTCACGATCACGGCTCGCCAGAATGATGATGCTCGCGCCGATGCCGCCAATGCCAGCCGCCGTGCCAACGGTCTTGAGCAGTTCGCCGCCGCTTTTGCCGCCCTTGAGCGAACCTTCACCATCGGTTTTGACTTTTTCGTCGCGCGTGAAATCCGACGCTGATTTGATCACGGCGGAAAGTCGCTGCTCGCCGCCGTCAAGTCTGATGCGATCAAAAGTGAGATGCAGCAGGCCGCCTCTGAGCAGGCGCTTTGCCGGTTGCGTGGCCGTCACGCGCCCGATGATTTCAGTGCCCTGGCGCAGCAGCGTGCGACCGTCAATGACGACATCGCGGCGCACTGTAGCAGAGACTTCATCGCCAGGTTCGCTGAGTTTTGAGCTGACCGGTTCGCGCAGGCTCAGTTGAATGACGGTGCCTTCGGGAATCACGAGCCGCGCTGAATCAGCCTGTGACTGTTCGCCTGCGGCGGATTGCTGAACTGTCGTTTGTCCGTTCAGCGTCGGGCACAGCAGCGCCGCGCAGCAGATCAGGATGCAAAGTTTTCTGCTCATCAGATCACCTCCGTGAAAGGCGCTTTGCAGAAAGCGCCGATCAAAAGTAAAGTCGCAGCATGCAGGAAGAACCGGCGGCCAGTGAGTTGCGCGAGGGCGCGGATTTTTACCGGGAAGATGGCTTCATCGTTTTCACGCGGGAGTTTCATCTGAAGCGGGGAGCCTGCTGCGGTTCGCGCTGTCGTCACTGTCCGTATGAGCCGCGCTGGCACAAGGGCAGCACCGTTGCATCTGCCGGACATTCCGCCGAAACCTGCGCTCCGCAGTCGTCATCAATGCCCGGCCTGTGACACCGCCGTGCGCGCAAAGGCCTGGGCATGCTGATCACAGGCACCACGCAAAGCCTCATCCACTTTCGGTTCAACCTTCGCTTCCGATTGCCGACAGACACAGGCCAGTTCGCTGATGACCAGGTAACGGGCGCGTTCGAGCATGCGCTTTTCACGAAATGAAAGCGGCTTGAGCTGATTCAGATAGGTCAGCGTCTTGAGGACCTCGGCCACGGCAAACAGATCGCCGCTGCGCATCTTGTCTGAAAACTCCTTGAAGCGATTTTTCCAGTCGGGCGGCGGCGCAGCGAAATCGTGCGACAGCGCCTTGAGCAGCACTTCGCATTCACGACCGGCAATTGGTTTGCGCAGCCCTACTTCGTGGGCATTATGGCGCGGCACCATGACAAGCGAATTATTTTCGCGGACACGCAATAAATAAAACTCGTGCTGCTCTCCGTTGATCTGGCGGGTTTCAATCTGCTCAACAATGGCGATTCCATGATTGGGGTAGATCACTTTCTGGCCTGGCTTGAATTCCACAACTGACTCCTTTCTTCCGGCCTGACGGGCAGGTTTGATCCGGCAGTTGTTATGAGTAATTAAGTTCAGTCTAGCACAGGCTGTGGCGGTTCGTCAGGTCAGCCGTCACGGCTCACCGCACACGGAACGCAGGCCGGTTGTTCATTCATAGCGCAGGGCATCAATCGGGTCGAGGCGTGAAGCTTTGAAAGCGGGATAGATGCCAAAGACCAGCCCGATAAAGACCGAGAAACTGAAACCGAGCGCGACCGCATAAAAAGGCACGGCGGATGGAATCGAAGGCGCAAAGGTATTGAGCAGCGCGCTGACCAGAAAGCCGCAGGCAATGCCGATCAGCCCGCCCAGCCCGGTCAGCGTCACGGCTTCAAGCAGGAACTGCGAGATGATATTCGAGCGGCGCGCACCGATGGCGCGGCGGATGCCGATTTCCCTGGTGCGTTCAGTCACACTCACCAGCATGATGTTCATCACGCCGATGCCGCCGACCAGCAGCGCCACGCTGACGATGGGAATCACGATCATCGCAATCACGCCGAGGACGCTGTTGAAGGTGTCAATCATCGCGCTTGGCGTGCTGATGCTGAAGCTGTCGGGCTGACCATAAGCATCCTTGCGGCGACGGCGCAGCACTTCAGTTGCATCGTCCATCATCTTGTCATACTGACCCGCCGCGGCGCGCAGCGTGATGAAGTGTTCATCCTGGGCCGGGTACATAGCGTGCAGCACTTCATAAGGAATGAACACCCAGTTATCGGCATTCGGGCCGCCGCCCATCACCGGGCTGGCTTTGGCCTTTTCCAGCGTGCCAATCACCGTGAACTCTTTGGTGCCGATGACGATCTGCTTGCCAAGCGGATCGTAACCGGTAAAGAGTTTGTCAGCGATGTTGCTGCCGATCACACAGACTTCGATCTTGTGCTGATCTTCGGTTTCAGTAAAAAAGCGCCCGCTCCCGATGG
>CAYWDW010000382.1:0-5804 GCA_964457105.1 uncultured Heliobacteriaceae bacterium | reverse complement strand
TGCGCGGGCTGGCCTTCAGCCTTGCCACGAGCGCGGTGTTGCTGCTGCTCACGGGGCTGGCGGCGTGGCGCTGGCGGCAGAGCGGCGGCGCGCTGATTTCGCTGCGGCTCCTGGCGCTGTTCGGGGTGCTGGCGGCGGTCTGGTTTTTCATTGTGCGTCCGCTGCGGCAACGGGTGAGCGATGCTCAGGTGGCGCGGCTGATCGAAGAAAAACATCGCGGGATGGAAGAACGCCTGGTCAGCGCGGTCGAAGTCAGCGACGGTGCCGCGCTGACTGCGCCTTCGGCGGTGACTGAAAGGCTGGTTACTGATGCGAACCTGCGCGCGTCTGAAGTAGCGCTCGACGACGTAGTGCCGAAACAGCGAATGTGGAAGCTGGCAGGCGCGGCAACGGCCTGCGTGCTGGCTTTTATTGGCGCACTGATGTTCGGGCCGAAACAGCTTTCGAGCGGCGTCAGTCAGTTGTTTGTGCCGCCGACGGTCACGGCGACGGGCAGGGATGCGCTGCTGATCAAAGTGAAACCTGGGACGGCCCGCGTGCCCAAAGGATCGGATCAGCAGATCGTCGCCACGCTCACGAATTTCAGCGCCGATGCGGTGACGTTCTTTTTCCGCAAGGTCGGCGAGAACGATCAGCAGTGGATCGGGCAGCCGATGGAACCGGCCAAAAACAAGGCCGACTTTCAGCACTTCATCTTCAACATTCAGAATGCGGTCGAATACTTCGTCGAAGCGAACGGCGTGAAGACTGAAGTCTACAAGCTCGACGTGGCCGATCTGCCTTACGTCAAACGCATAGACGCCACGCTTGACTTCCCTGCTTACACCGGGCTGCCGAGCAAAACGCAGGAAGACAGCGGCAACATTGCGGCGCTCAAGGGCACGGTGGTGACGATCAAGGCGATTCTGACCGGCGGGCAGACGGTCAAAGCCACCGCCGCTTTCATCATTCTGAAGGACGGCAAAAAGATTGAGATGAAGCCGTCCGAACAACGGCTGGAAAGCGGACAGGTCGAAAGCTTCTACAGCGGCACGCTGACGCTGAGCGAAGACACGAGCTATCACATCGAACTGCACAGCGCGGACGGCGATGTTTACAACGGCTCGAACGAATTTGACATTACGCTGCTCGAAGACGCGCCGCCGACGGTGAGCTTTGAAAAACCGGGCCGCGACACGCGCGCGACCAATATTGAAGAGGTCTTCACCGAAGCCAAAGCCGAAGACGATTACGGCGTGACTTCGCTTGATCTTTATTTTTCGGTCAACGGCGGCGAGGAAAAGAAAGTTGACCTGCAAAAGCTGAAAGGCGCGGCCAAAACGCTGACCGGCGCGCACACTTTCTTCCTTGAAGAATACGCCCTGCAGCCCGGCGATTTCATTTCGTATTACGCCAAAGCGCGCGACGCGCAGCAGGAAGCGACGAGCGACATTTACTTCATCGAAGTCAAACCATTCGAGAAGGAATTTCGTCAGGCACAGCAGCAGGGCGGTGGCGGCGGCGGCGGCGAAGAGAATCAGAACGCGCTGACCAAACGTCAGAAGGAGATCATTGCCGCCACCTTCCGCGTCAACAAGGAACAAGCGAATTATGCGGCTGATGAAAAGACCGAAAACTACAACGCCGTCGCGCTCAGTCAGGAGAAACTGCGCGACGACACGCGCGCGCTGATTGAACGCATCAAGCGGCGCATGGGCGGGCAGCTCGATCAGCAGAACGATTTTGCAAAACTGGTTGAGTACCTGGAACAGGCGCACAAGGAGATGGAAGGCGCCATCCCCGAACTGCGCGGACAGAAGGCCGACAAGGCGTTGCCGCCGGAGCAGAAGGCTTTGCAGAACCTGCTGCGCGCCGATGCGATCTTCCGCGAAATTCAGGTGGCGATGGGCCAGCAGCAGGGCGGCGGCGGCGGTCAGAGCCAGAATGCCGAAGAACTCGCGGACCTGTTCGAACTGGAACTCGACAAGATGAAGAACCAGTACGAAACGCTGCAACGCCAGCAGCAGCAGCAGGGCCAGCAGCAGGACGATGAACTCAAGCGCAAACTTGAGGAACTCGCCCGCCGTCAGCAGCGCGAACTTGAACAGCAGCGCCGCATGCAGGGCCAGCAGAGCCAGAGCGGCGGCGGCGGCGGCAGTCGCCAGCAGCAGCAGATGATCGAAGAAGCCCGCAAGGCCGCGCGTGAACTTGAACGCCTGTCACGCGAACGACGCGATCAGCGCTTGCAGGAACTCAGCCAGCAGTTGAACCGCGCTGCCGACGAAATGCAGCGCGCTCAGTCAGCCGCACAGAATAACAATCAGCAGGAATCAGTCGCGCAGCAACTTCGCGCCCTTGAAAAGCTTGAAGAAGCTCGCCGCCGGATGGATCAGTTGCAGCGTTCGCGCGGCGGCCAGTCAGCATCGGATTTGAAGCAGCGCGCTGCTGATGCCGCTTCAAAGCAGCGCGAGATTCAAAAGGACGTTGACGAACTCGCCCGGCGCAGCAACAACGGCCAGAACAACGATCAGGCCACCCAGGAAGCCCGTCGCCGCCTGAGCGAACGCAAGGAATCGCTGGCCAGCGAGGTCAATAACCTCGAAAAGGATCTCGACCAGGCTGCGCGCGGGATGGGGCAGGAGCAGCAGCAGGCCGCCGACCAGATGCGCGAAGCAGCGTCAGGCCTGCGCCGCAACCGCGTGGCTGAACGCATTCGCCGCAACAACCAGAACATCCAGGATAACCAGTTCGGCGCGGCCCGCGAAGGCGAACGCGTCATTCAGGAAAATCTGGATCAGGCGGCGCAGCAGCTCCGCCAGGCCGAACAGAGCGCAAAGAATCAGAAAGGCCCGGGCGGCGACACCGAAGAGGCACTCGACCGCACCCGTCAGCTTGCCGACAGCCTCGAATCGCTGCGCCGCCGCATGGCCGAAAACCAGGGCCAGCGCGGCCAGCAGTCTCAACAGAATTCACAGCAGTCGCAGCAAGGACAACAACAAGGTCAGCAGCAAGGACAACAACAAGGCCAGCAACAGGGCCAGCAACAACAGTCCGCCAGCAATCAGAACCAGCAGGGCCAGCAACAGGGCCGTCAGCAGGCCGGACAACAAAATCAGCAGGGTCAACAGCGAAATGGCCAGCAACAGGGCCAGCAACAGGGCCGTCAGCAGGGACAACAACAGGGCCAGCAAGGCCAGCAGGGGCGACAGGGGCAGCAGCAGGGGCAGCAGGGTCAGCAAGGTCAGCAACAGGGGCAGCAGCAGGGGCAGCAGTCCGCGCAAGGCGGGCAACGCTCGCAAAGTTCAAATCCCAGTCAGCAGAATCCCACGATGCCGATGGGTGGCGGGCCGCCGGTCAGCGGTCAGCGGGGGTCTGAATCTGACCGTCAGTTGAGATCGGAATTGTCAGAAAGATTGCGCGACGCTGAGGAATTGCGCAGGCAGATTGGCCGTGAACGCGGCGACCTGACGCGCGATCTGGATCAGGCCATTGGCCAGCTTCGGCAGATGGCCGAACAGATCAACCGCAGCGACATCCGCGACGACCTGCAAACCGCGGCCCGGCTCAAGACCGAAGTCATTGACCCGCTGCGGCAGATTGAAGTTGAACTCAGCCGCAGGCTTCAGGCGAAGCTCGGCAAAAACAATCTGCGGTTGTCAGACGAAGGCGCCGCCCCGGAACGCTACCGCAAGCAGGTTGAGCAGTATTACAAGCGCCTGTCCAGCGGCTCAGGTCAGCCAAAATAGACGGGCTGGTCAAAGACTGCCGCAAGACAGCACACTGTTTATCACTTTGACCAAAAGCCAAACCCTTGAAGTCAAATTGATTAAACAGTTCTTTCAAAATGGTTGAAAAATTCTCTTGCTTCAATCAGGTTCAATGAGTATATTGCGCTTGCTTATTCGGTAGTAAGTTTACTGGAAGCAAAATGAACAAGGGCCGCTAGAGAATAACGGGGCGTTCTCAGTGGCCCTTGTTCTTTATCAGGACCCACTTTCCTCCACGCAAATTCCATTTCAACCAGCAAAACAGGATTCGCGTTTTCGGGCGCAGAGATTTACTTCAGATACTGGCGTTCGATGGCTGTGATTTTGGCGACGCGCTTGCGGTGGCGGTCTGCCCCGGTGTCGGTGCCAAGCCAGGCGCGGACAATTTCCTGCATCTTTTCCGCTGAAATCATTTTTCCGCCGAGGGTCAGGACGTTGGCGAAGTTGTGTTCGCGGCTGTTGCGGGCGGTGGCTTCGTCGTAACACATCGCCGCGAGGACGCCCGGCACTTTGTTGGCGGTCATGCAGGAGCCGATGCCCGCGCCGTCAATGATGATGCCCAGGTCGCAGGCTCCGTCGGCAACGGCCCTGGCGACGGCGTGCGCGAAATCGGGATAGTCAACTGCTTCAGCAGAAGATGTGCCGAAATCGCGCCAGCGGTAGCCGAGTTCCGTAAGCAGCCGTTTGACCTGCTCCTTCATTTCAAAACCGCCGTGATCGGCGCCGAGGGCGATCAGGCGCTGCGTGTTGCCGACTTTGGCTGAACGCGCGCGACGAATGATTTCGATGCGTCGTTCACGAATCAGATCCTGCGCCGACGGCGTAATGATCGCATCGGTGCGAATCATCAACCGTCCGCCCGCAGGCACACCGCGCACGTCAACTTCTGCGATGACATCCTTGTTTGATTCGTCAATGGCTTCACTCATGGCGGATGCACCAGGTGCTTACAACTGCGCCGAACCGCTGCGGGCTGTCGCGCCGCTCAGAAAGGCTTTGATGCCGCGACAGGCCTGGGCCAGGCGCTGCTCGTTTTCGATCAGCGCAAAGCGCACGTAACCTTCGCCGCCTTCGCCAAAACCGATGCCGGGCGAAACGGCCACCTGCGCTTCGGCAATCAGACGCCTGGCAAATTCAACCGAACCGAGACCGGCGAATTGTTCCGGCATCTGTGCCCAGACGAACATCGTGCCTTTGGGCGCGGGCACGTCCCATCCGGCTTTGGCGAGGCCGCGAATCAGCGCATCGCGGCGAGTGCGATAGGTTTCGACAATTTCAGGCACAACGTCATCGCAATCGCGCAGCGCGATCACGCCGGCAATCTGCACCGGCTGAAAGATGC
Organism: uncultured Heliobacteriaceae bacterium; assembly: GCA_964457105.1. GTDB lineage: Bacteria > Acidobacteriota > Blastocatellia > RBC074 > RBC074 > DASRDU01. Next base: position 716 of record CAYWDW010000382.1, on the reverse strand, counting down.
CGTAATCAAGATAACTTTTCAGCCGCGTCAGCGCCCCAATCACCTGTTTGTTGCCCGCGCAGAAGCCCATCCGCCACCCGGCCATCGAATAACTTTTCGACATCGAAAACATTTCGACTGCCACATCCATCGCGCCGGGAACCTCAAAAATGCTCGGCGCGCGATAGCCATCAAAAACCAGATCGGCGTAGGCAAAGTCGTGAATAATCAGCCAGCCGCGCTGCCGGGCCAGCTCCACGCATTCGGCAAAAAATTCGCGATCCACACACACCGTCGTCGGGTTGTGCGGAAACGACAGCACCAGCACCTTCGGCTGCCCGGACGGCGCGTAATCCAGCTTTCTGAGTTCGCTCAGAAAAACATCCGGCCCGTGATTGATCGGCAGTTTGATCAGTTCGCAGCCGGCAATCGTCGCCGCGAAGGAATGAATCGGGTAGCTCGGATCAGGCACGATCACCTTGTCGCCCGGCTCAACGAGCGCGAGGACGAGATGTGAAAAGCCTTCCTTCGCGCCGATGGTCGTGATGATTTCGGTTTCAGGATCAAGCTCGACATTGAACCGGCGCGCGTACCAGTTGGCCATTTCTAGCCGGAGATTCGGAATGCCTTTCGACATTGAATAGCGGTGATTGCGCGGATTGCGCGCCGCTTCGATAAGTTTCTCAACAATCGGTTCCGGCGTCGCCAGGTCGGGGTTGCCCATGCCCAGGTCAATG
>CAYWDW010000381.1:5303-5814 GCA_964457105.1 uncultured Heliobacteriaceae bacterium | reverse complement strand
TAATGCAAACCAGGTGCCTTTGAACTTTCACATTCAGATGGCGGCAGCACGCAGCCACAGCCGCCCCGGAGGATACCGATGCCAACCCCCAGATGGCGGATCCTGTGCATTGATGATGATGAATTCAGCCACGAACTGCTCTGCATTCATCTGGCCGGATATGAAATCGTGACGGAGGCCACGCTGACCGCCGGACGGCAAAGGGCCGAACAGGAGAGCTTCGATTTGTATCTGCTGGATGTGATGCTGCCGGATGGCAACGGCATTGAGTTGTGCAAGCAGCTTCGTCAGTCTGAGGCGCTGACGCCGATCATCTTTCTGACGGCGGATGCGCGGCCCGCCACGCGTGAAGCCGCGCTCAGGGCCGGAGCGCAGATGCTGCTGAGCAAGCCGGTTGATTTTGACGCGCTGAAAGCGGCAGTCACCCGCCTGATCGGATAAGCAGGACCGGGAGCGGTAGCGACCTGGTGGGTTCGGCCAGCGCACATGCCGAGTCCACCAGGTCGCTGCC
>CAYWDW010000381.1:0-5293 GCA_964457105.1 uncultured Heliobacteriaceae bacterium | reverse complement strand
TTCCATGGACTAATGAGTCATCAGTTGCCGCAGCACGTAAGGCAGGATGCCGCCGTGCCGGTAGTAATCAACTTCGATGGCGGTATCAATGCGCAGGATGACCGGCACTTCATCAACTGTGCCCGCCGCGCGATGAATCATCAGCTTCAATTCTTCACGCGGGCGAAGGCCGTCAGCGATGCCGCGCAGGTCGAAAGTTTCCGTGCCGTCCAGACCCAGCGTGCGCGCATTGACGCCTTCCCTGAACTGACACGGCAGCACACCCATGCCCACCAGATTGCTGCGATGAATGCGCTCGAAACTTTGCGCGATGACGGCTTTGACGCCGAGCAGCAGGGTGCCTTTGGCGGCCCAGTCGCGCGAACTGCCGGTGCCGTATTCCTGTCCGGCAAAAATCAGCAGCGGCACACCGGCCTGCTGATATTTCAGCGCCGCGTCGTAAATGCTCATCGGCTGTTTGTCGGGCTGATGCACTGTCACGCCGCCTTCGCTGCCCGGCGCCATCAGGTTTCTGATGCGCACGTTGGCGAAGGTGCCGCGCACCATGACTTCGTGATTGCCGCGCCGCGCGCCGTAAGTGTTGAAGTCAGCAACTTCAACGCCGCGCTCGCGCAGGTACAGCCCCGCCGGGATCGTTGAGTTGATCGCGCCCGCCGGTGAAATGTGATCGGTCGTCACGCTGTCGCCCAGGATGGCCAGCGCGCGGGCCTTCAGAATGTCTGCCATGCCGCCTGGCTTGTCGCTGAAGTCAGCAAAAAATGGCGGCTCCTGAATGTAAGTTGACTGCGCATCCCAGTCATAAACCTTACCGGTCACCGCCGGAATTTCATCCCACAGCGGATGGCCCTGCGCCACATTTTCATAAAGGCGACGATAGTTGTCCGGGTTTTCAGCCTGGCGCAGGACTGCGCGCAATTCCTCCGGCCTCGGCCAGATGTCGCGCAAATAAACCTCGCGCCCGTCGCGGCCTTTGCCAATCGCTTCGCGCGTCAGATCAATATTGACGCGCCCCGCCAGCGCATAAGCGATGACCAGCGGCGGACTCATCAGAAAATTGGCGCGCACCGACTGATGCACGCGCGCTTCAAAATTGCGGTTGCCGCTCAGCACCGCTGCCGCAATGATTTCATGCCCGATCACGGTGTCTTCAATGCGCGGATCAAGCGGACCTGAATTGCCGATGCACGTTGTGCAGCCATAACCCGCCAGGCTGAAACCCAGCCGTGCAAGATCATCCAGCAGCCCCGTCTGTTTGTAATATTCAGTGACGACCCGCGAACCCGGCGCAAGCGAAGGTTTGACGGTCGCCGGAACTTTCAGCCCTTTCTCGACAGCTTTCCTGGCCAGCAGCCCGGCGGCCAGCATGACGCTCGGATTCGAGGTGTTGGTGCAGGAGGTGATCGCCGCAATGACTACTGAACCGTGACCGATGTCGCACCGGCTGACGGGCAGTTCCGGCACCGGCTCCGTCACGAGGTTGGGCGTCGGGCGGTTATTGATCATCTCGGTTTCAGTCCACACGCTGGTGTTTTGCGCGCTCGTCATTTCGCCCTCGGCAGGCACAGTGGCCAGACGCTGCTCGCCGCCGCCGCTGATCGTTTCTTCAGCCTGCGCCTCGTAGCTGCCGGTTTCGACCGGATAGCGGCGCCCGATTTCATCAGCCGCTTTTTCATAGCCGCCTTCGCTGATCGGTTTGCCCAGCAGTTCGGTGAATTTCTGCCTGAGGTCTGACACGTTGATGCGATCCTGCGGGCGGCGCGGGCCTGACACGCTCGGCTGCACGTCGCTCAGATCAAGCTCGACGACCTGACTGTAACGGCATTCGTGGCGACGCGGCATGCCGAACATCTGCTGCGCCTTGAAATATTCTCTGATGGCGGCAACCTGTTCCGGCGGGCGTCCGGTGGCTTCGTAATAGCGGCACGTCTCGTCATCAACCGGAAAGAAGCCAATCGTGGCGCCGTATTCGGGCGACATATTGCCGATGGTCGCGCGGTCAGTCGCGGTCAGCGTGGCAGCGCCCGCGCCGTGAAACTCCACGAATTTGCCGACGACCCTGACGCGCCGCAACAGTTCAGTGATGTGCAGCACGAGGTCAGTGGCGGTGACGCCTTCGTGCAATGAACCGCTCAGATGAACTCCGACCACATCCGGCAGCAGCAGGTAAATCGGCTGACCGAGCATCCCGGCTTCGGCTTCGATGCCGCCAACGCCCCAGCCCACGACGCCCAGGCCGTTGATCATCGTCGTGTGCGAATCGGTGCCGACGAGCGTGTCGGGATAACAGATGCCGTCCTTTTCAAGCACGCCTTTCGCCAGATATTCCAGATTGACCTGATGACAAATGCCAATGCCCGATGGCACGACGTTGAAGCCCTTGAAAGCCTGCTGCCCCCATTTGAGGAACTGATAGCGTTCGCGGTTGCGTTTGAACTCCATCTGCATGTTGAGTTCCAGCGCGTCGGGACGGCTCCAGTAATCAACCTGCACCGAATGATCTATCACCAGATCAACCGGCACGAGCGGTTCAATGAGCTGCGGGTCTGCGCCTGCACGCACGACGGCTGAACGCATCGCGGCCAGATCGGCCAGCAGCGGCACGCCCGTGAAATCCTGCAACAGAATGCGCGCCACGACGAACGGAATTTCGCTGGTGCGTTCAGCCCCAGGCTGCCACGCGGCCACGGCGCGCACGTCGGCTTCGGTAATGCGCCGACCATCGCAATTGCGCAGCACCGATTCCAGCACGATGCGCAGACTGACGGGCAGCGATGACACCGCGCCGAGTCCTTCGCGCTCAAGTTGCGGCAGCGAATAGAACCGGGCCGTGCGCCCCGCGCCGGTCTCAAATTCCTGAAGCGAATTGAAGAGGTTGTGACTCATCTCACCACGGCACTCACAGCGTCGGCGCTTCAAACTGCTGTTCAGTCGCACGCAGGCTATCAATGCACGCCCGCACCATCGGCTCAGTTACGAGTCTCTGCGAGATGTTAGCGGGCGGCGCGGCGGCCTGTCTGTGCGTCAGCGTACACGGCTCAGGGCCTGGGCGCAGGACACCGATCACAGAGAGATGACGGAACAGACGGAAATAACGGAACAGACGGAAGTCCCGACCTGTGCTGAATCGGCCTGGTTTTGTCTGTTTCGTTATTTCCGTCTGCTGCGGTCATCTCTCTGTAGTCGGCGCGGTGTGACGCCTGGCGCGAATGTCGCTGAGGCTGACCAGAAAGACTTTGGTGCGGCTGACTCGTTTGAGCATCCGCCTGAGCGTTTCATCATCGGGCAGGTCTGACAAGCCATTGCTCAGCAGTTCCTCGCGCAGTTTCTCAACGGTGTTCGTGCCGTGTTGATACACGTCCGGGTACAGATGCAGCACCCCGCCTTCAACCACCTGCGTGTCGTAATTCAGATCAACCGGCAGCGGCGTACTGAGCTGCACCACTTTGCGTTCGGAAGTCGTGCGGACCTGTTCGATTTCTTCCCGGCTCAGCGACAACCCGCGCGCCGCCAGGATTTTTTCGACCAGATCAAACAGATCAGCCTTGAGCAGGCGGGCGCAGCCGTGTGACACGAGACGACCAATATCCGTGGGCTTCGCGGCCTGATGAATCAGATAAGCGTCGCCGAGCGGAATTTTGATTTTGCCCAGCGGGTTGCGCGGGTCATCGGGTTCAATCTGCTCGAACGGCTGCACCCTGCCTGACTGTAGCACCCACTCGCTGTCAGGCGGCACCCAGCGCGGATTGAAGATGATGGATGTCGCTTCGCGTTCACCGGTCGGCAGCGGAAAGGCACGCCGACCGATGCCGATTGGATAAGTCTTCACTTCTTTGCCGTGCTGCCACAGCGTCAGGCGAAAGGCCGGAATGTTGATCGTGATCGCCAGGCGCGGATCGTTCGGTTGCAACTGCGCCCGTTCGATGCGGCCACCGGTGAATCGGTCCTCGCGTGACGATTCATCCGAACCAACAGTCACGCGCAGGCTGGTGTTCGCTTCCTGCTTCTCAGCGAGAATTTCCGGCGAGCCTGCCGGTTTCGCGCCAGGCTCTGAAGCCGCGACCTTCCAGCTTCCGCTGTTCTTTTCAAGCGGAGCGATGATCCGGGGCGGCGGCGGCGGCGCAGCGTCTGCCCGGCCCTGAGTCGAACAGCCATTGAGCAGCAGCGCTCCGGCCCAGGCCGACAACAGCGCCAGATATTTCAAGGCCGCAGCAAGCTTCTCCGTCCCGCGACACCCCATAACCAGATCTCCCCTCGTCGCTGCCGAATGAGCAAGCGACAGGCCATTGACGGCCCGTCAGCCTCGCAGACATTTTCAGAACTGGCACGGATGCCCGTTCCTGACAGGCCTGAAAATTGCTTCAATTCTCACTGTCCCCATCGGTGAAAAGCGCGTGCTGCTCGTCCGGACAGGCAGCACACAGGGCTGCTGAATCCGGGTCATCTGTCGGACCAGCCGGTTGTACTGAAGAAGAACTGCTGTCCGCTCTGCATGTATCAGAGCCATACCTGGCCGTTTCCAGCTCAGCACACACTCTGTTCCGGCAGGCAGCCTCTTCCCGCAGTGGTTTTGAACTCACCGGGCACAGGACGGCCCGTTCCGGCTGTCTCAATGGTTGACACAACAGACACCAGGTGGACTGCGTGGCAAATGTGAGGTGCCCCGGTCCAGGCGTTGTCTGTTTTTATTCCTGGGAGGTAAGAAAATGTGCGACTACTCACTGCATAGCATCAAGAACCGGCTGGCCACTGAAAACGAACAACTCTTTGTTCACACTTTTCATACCGGCTCGAAGGGCTTCGCCTCGGTCGAAGACCTGCGGAACCTGGAAAAACAGCCGCCCCTGCCTGCCGAAGCCGGCCTCTGGGCACGGCTCAGACATCGGGTCAGCAACAGCCTGCGCTGGATGGATTATGACGCGCAGAAAGCGCTGTGCGCCATCTGCATCCCGCCGGGCGCGCGGCTTGAACTGCATGACATCCCCACCCGGCTGCAAAAGGATTACAGCATTGGCCCGCACGAGCAGGTGACGTTCGTCCAGTTGAGCGCCGACCCGTACCGGTATCGTGATGCGATTCGCTTCAGCAACGGCCAGGAAGTGCTGTTGCAAAAACTGACCGAAGGGTTGCGGGCTGAAGTGCTGTCACTCGCGCTCGCCGAGGAAGTGCCGGAAGTGTGGCCCGAGGCGACCATCCCGGCGACACGGCAACAGCTCAGCGTGAGCTGACCACAGCCCCGGATAATGACGTTTCTCTTGCCAAAGTAAAACCACAATGGAATGTCGAATCTGCAATC
>CAYWDW010000380.1:0-5819 GCA_964457105.1 uncultured Heliobacteriaceae bacterium | reverse complement strand
GACACCGGCCAGGGCGTGCACGCTGATTTCCTGCCGGTGATGTTCGAGCGGTTTCGCCAGGCTGATGCTTCGCTGACCAGGGCGCACGGCGGCCTGGGCCTGGGCCTGTCCATCGTGCGCCACCTGGTCGAATTGCACGGCGGCACGGTGAGCGCGCACAGCGCCGGGCCGGGCACCGGAACTGCGGTGACGATTGCGCTGCCGCTGCTCGATCAGCGCGCCAGATTCAGCCAGCCCGAACGCCGACAGTCAGCGCCTGAACCGCTGCTGTCGAAAACTGAATTCAGTCTCGACGGGTTGCGCGCCCTGGCGGTTGATGACGACCTGGACACGCTGGAAGTTCTGACCTGGGTGCTGACGCAAAGCGGCGCGCAGGTCAAAACTGCGGCCTCAGCCCTGGCCGCGCTCGACATCTTTCAGCAGGAGATGGTGGATGTGGTGATTTCCGACATCGGCATGCCGGGGCTGGATGGCTATGATCTGATTCGCCGCATTCGTGAACTTGAGCCGCACCGCAGGCCGTCAGTTCCGGCCATTGCGCTGACCGCCTTCACCCGCATCGAAGACCGTTTGCAGGCGCTCGCCGCAGGCTTTCAAATGTATATCTCCAAACCGGTCGAACCCGAAGAAATCATCGCCGTCATCGCCAGCCTGACCGGACGACTCGACCGATAATCTCATCGCCGGAACAGGCTGCGCGACAGACTCAAAGCGTGTTTTGAAATGAACCCGACCACCGATCACACGAACGGCAGCGGAGCGAAGCAGATCATCTCAGCATCAATTCGCTGCCGTCCAGGTGATCGGTGGTCGGGTTCGGAATATCAACGACTCATCGTTGTTTCAGAGGAGTTGTACATATCGCATGACGACGCCCTGAAAAAATGAAAAGTGCGCTTGGGTCCGCATCGCTTCCAGCGTGCTATCGGCCAGAGACCTGTTTCCTTTCAAGCAGTCTCTTGCCATTAGCGCGCTGGAAGCGATGCGGACCCAGGGGTTTTCCGAGGAGGTCCAGGTCAGTGGAACAATTCACACCAACGCCGCGCACGACCGTCCGACGCCTGCCCAAACGGGCTGAATATGATCGTGACGCCGTGTGCCGCATGCTTGATGAAGCTTTCATCTGTCACGTCGGGTTCGTCGTGGACGGCCAGCCGTTTGTGATTCCGACCGGTTATGCCCGCGCAGGCGATCAGCTTTATCTTCACGGTTCAGCCGCCAGCCGGATGCTGCGTTCGCTGGCCGAAGGCGTCGAAGTCTGCGTGACCGTGACGCTCATTGACGGCCTGGTGCTGGCGCGTTCGGCCTTTCATCATTCCATCAATTATCGCTCGGTGATGATCTTTGGCCGCGCTACGGTGGTCGCCGATGAAGCTGAAAAGATGACGGCGCTGCGGGCCTTTACGGACCACATCATGGCCGGACGCTGGGACGAGGTGCGCGAACCGAACGAGCAGGAATTGAAAGGCACGCTGGTGCTCGCGCTGCCGCTGGCTGAAGTCTCGGCCAAGATTCGCACCGGCCCGCCGATTGATGATGAAGAAGATTACGCCTTGCCGGTCTGGGCAGGGGTGCTTCCGGTGACGCAGACTTTCGGCGCGCCGGTCGCTGACCCGCGCGTGGCTGACGGCATCGCGCCATCTCAGAACGTCATGAATTACCGGCGACCGGGGACCTGAAAAGTTCAGACGATCAGCCGCCAGACATCGCCATCCGACACGATCTGACCGACACAGGGCGTGGCGAAATGAGTGCCGAAAATCAGCGCCGGGCGGTCAGCATAACGCGACAAAAAGGCGCGGCGTGTGGCGCGGGCGGCGGCGGGGTCGGCATCGAACAGGCTGGCCCAGTCGGGTTCTGAACACTGCACCGGATGATGCATCAGGTCGCCGGTAATCACGGCTTCGACGCCCTGCGAACTGATGCGCACGCTGACGTGACCCGGCGTATGGCCTGGCGTCGGTTCAAGATAAACCTCGCTCGTCAGGTGGTGATCCATTTCAATCAGATCGCACAAACCGGCCTCGATGACCGGGCGCACCGAATCGCCCAGCAGGTCGTCCGGTTCATGCGCCTGCTGCTGTGACCAGTAATCCCATTCGCGGCGGGCAAACAGATACCGCGCCTGCCCGAAGGTGGGCACCCACTTTTCGTTGACGAGCATGGTGTTCCAGCCGATGTGATCAACGTGCAGATGCGTACACAGCACCAGATCAATTGATTCACGCGGGAATCCGGCGGCGGCGAGATCGGTCAGAAAGCTCGTCTGCAGCCGGTTCCAGAACTTCTGCGCGCGCGGCTTGTCATTGCCGACGCAGGTGTCAACGATGATGCGGCGGCCTTCCGATTCGATGACATAAGCCTGAATCGCCGAGATGAAATAACCGTCTTCACTGGCGAAATGAGGCCGCAGCCACGCATGCCGCAGAATGTTTTCCGGCGTCGCCTGCGCAAACAGAAACGTGCCGCGCGTCGGCCCTTCGATTTCAACGACGCGGGTAATGGTGACGTTGCCAACCTGCCATTGGTTCATAGTTGATTCCTCACATCCGTTTTCTCACATTCGTTACAGTACCGGGAGCGTCAGCGACCGGGTGACCTCAGAGAGCATCATCCTCGCAGTCATCCGGTCGCTGACGCTCCCGGTACTGTAACGAATGCAACCTGGCCGCTGACGCTCCCGGTACTGTAACCATTGCAATAATCATCTGAAAATCTCTTCAAGTCACATTCAGCCGCCGCCGATAAGGCCTGTGCAGAATCTGGTCAGAGCCTGAAACGAGAAAGAAAATCAGATGGAAACATTCATTGCCAGACAGCCGGTGTTCACACAGCAGCAGCAGGTCTATGCCTACGAACTGCTGTATCGTTCCGGGGCGACCGTCAATTCCTGCACGGCGATTGACCTTAATCATGCGGCCAGCAGGGTGATTGCCGACACCGGATTGTTGCTCGGAACCGGCAATCTCACGGACGGGAAAAAAGCCTTCATCAATGTCACGCGCGAGGTGCTGGTCAACGGGCTGATTGAACTGCTGCCAAAAGATCTGACGGTGGTTGAGCTGCTCGAAACCATCGAACCCGATGACGAAGTCCTGGCCGCCTGCCGCAAACTCAAAGCTGCCGGTTACACGCTGGCGCTGGATGATTTTGTTTATGAGCCGCGCTTCGAGCCGCTGATTGAACTGACGGACATTATCAAAGTTGATTTTCTGCTGACGGACCAGGCGGGGCGGGCTGACCTGGCGCGGCGCGGGCAGCAGCGCGGCATCAGACTGCTGGCCGAAAAGGTTGAAACGCACGAGGACTTCAGGGCCGCAGTTGACCTGGGCTACACGTGGTTTCAGGGCTATTTTTTCTGCAAGCCGGTGATTCTGTCGCGCAAGGATGTGCCCGGCAACAAGCTGCAATATCTGAAAATACTACAGGAAATTCAGCGGCCTGAAATCAACCTGGAGCAGGTCGAACACATCATTCGCCGCGATCTGTCGCTGACCTTCAAGCTGCTGCGCTATCTCAATTCGCCGGCCTTCAACTTCCGCAACGAAATTGAAACGATTCGTCAGGCGCTGATGCTGCTCGGCGAACGTCAGATCAGAAAGTGGGCCTCGCTGGTCATCGTCACCAGCCTGGGGAAGGACAAGCCCGAAGAACTGGTGAAGCAGGCGCTCGTGCGCGCGCGGTTCTGCGAAACGCTGTGCCCGCTGGTCGGGCTGGGTCAGCGCGCCGAAGACCTTTTTCTGACCGGGATGATGTCATTGATTGACGCGATTCTTGATCGCCCGCTGGCAGACCTGCTCAGGGACCTGCCGCTCAACGCCGATATTCGTGACGCGCTGCTCGGACAGGATAACCGGTTGCATCAGATTTACAGCCTGACCGTCACTTACGAACGCGGCGACTGGGAGCAACTCGCCCGACTGACCGCGCAACTCGGCCTCAGCAGCGCCGACATTCCGGGACTTTACCTGAGCGCCGTTGAATGGGCGACCCAAAGCTATCACGGAGTCGGAGCCGCTGAGCAGTCGGCAGGGAAATGACGAACGACAACCGGAAATAAGAATCGTGCGCGCCTGACTGGCCCTCAGCCTTTTGTGCCAGCCGCAGGCCAGCTCAACGATCTTCAATTAACCCGACATCTGATCTGCCGCCGGGCGGTCATTCACTCCGGGCTGATTCACTCCGGGCTGAATGATGGCTGTCGCTGTGCGCCATTCAGCCCGGTACGAAACACTGGCCAGGGATGAAGCAAGGCAGGGTCTTCAGCCTGGCCTGCTGACTTTGCTGTTCATCTGCATGTGGCTGAATGGCGAAAACGTTTCACCACTTTTTCATTAAATTGCCGGATTTTTTTCGAGGCAGTTCCGGTTTGCGGGTTTTGATTGTAAAGTGCGCGCTTAATGCGCAACTCGCTGCCGGATGAACTGCCTGAATGACACTCGTTCTACCCTCGTTTGCCAAAATCAACTGGACGCTTGAAGTCCTGGGGCGTCGGCCTGACGGTTATCACGAATTGCGGACGCTGCTGCAAACCATCAGCCTGGCCGATGAACTCAGGTTTTCGCTGACGGCGGGCGGCCTTGAAATCATCTGCGACCGGCCCGATGTGCCGACCGATGAACGCAACCTTGTACACCGGGCGGCGCGGCTGCTGGCGGAATTTGCCGGGCTTGAACCGCGCGTGCGCATTGAACTCGTCAAGCGCATTCCGGCGGCGGCGGGACTGGGCGGCGGCAGCAGCAATGCTGCTGTGACGCTGCTGGCGTTGCAGCATTTATGGAATCTCCGGCTGGAGCGGCGCGACCTGTTGCGCCTGGGGGCAAAACTCGGCGCCGATGTGCCGTGTTTTTTCACGGGCGGGACGATGATTGGCATCGGGCGCGGCGATGAAGTCTGGCCGCTGCCGGACGTGGAATGCAGTCATCTGCTGCTCGTCAATGCAGGCATAGCTGTCCCAACGGCAGAGGTTTACGGCAACCTGCCCGCTGAGTTGACAAAAGCAGTACCCGCCGCTACTATGCCGTTTTCTTTGGGGGCCGCTGACGCCTGCCTGAGGTCAGCAGGCGAGTTGAAAGCCCTGTGGCCAGCGATTTTACGCAACGATCTTGAAGCGCCGGTGCTGACTCGCCATCCGCTGCTCGGTCAGATCCGGGAGCGATTGCAGCGGGCCGGAGCCGCCGGAGTGCTGATGTCCGGCAGCGGTTCGACCATCTTTGCGGTCTTTGACAGTGACGCGGCGCTTGAGGCCGCACAGGCTGAGATCAGCTCTGCCGGATGGTGGAGCGCACGGGCGCGCACAGTCGGACGCGACGCATATCAGAAGCATTTCAAATTCGGGATTTGATGAGTTGCTGGGGAGTCGCCAAGTGGTAAGGCAGCGGCCTTTGGAGCCGCCATTCGCAGGTTCGAATCCTGCCTCCCCAGCCATTTCTTTGCGCTCACAGCGCGGGTCGGAAAAAACACGCTGATCACTGATGACGGCTTTTATGAACAGCTTGCAGGTCTTCTCAGGGAATGCCAATCGCCCGCTGGCCGAGGAAATCTGTCGGTATCTGGGCATTGAACCGGGCAAGGCCAATACGACGCGCTTTCCTGACGGCGAGTTCAACTTTCAGATCCTTGAAAATGTGCGCGGCAGCGATGTCTTTATCGTGCAGTCCACCTGCCCGCCGGTTGATAACAACCTGATGGAACTGCTGATTATGCTGGATGCCTTCCGGCGTTCATCGGCAGATCGCATCACCGCCGTGATGCCTTATTACGGTTATGCGCGCGGCGACAAGAAAGACAAACCGCGCATCGCCATCACGGCCAAACTG
>CAYWDW010000379.1:0-5825 GCA_964457105.1 uncultured Heliobacteriaceae bacterium | reverse complement strand
GTCGCTCTTTCAGGAGCGCGTGCGCAAGCTGATCCAGATGCTGCGGCGCGGCTGAAGCAGCCGCCGCGCCAGGTTCGTGTGATAAGATGAGCGGCAGAACAGCAGGTCTGTTCTGCCGCTTTGTTCAATCGGGAAGAGTTGACCATCACCAGCTTATGCCGAAGTGCTTACTCGTTATTGCCGCAGTTTTCCTGCTTTCACTTGTTCTGCTTCCTCATTTCAGTTCTTCTGCTGCGCCTGAACCGCTGCTGGCCAATCAGCCGCTGAGTGAATACAAAGCCCGCCGCCTGCGCCTGCTGGAGCAGGTCAAAGACGGCGTGATCGTCCTGGGTGGCGCGCACGAGGATGATTTTGGCGATGCCGGGCGATTCAGACAGAACAATTATTTTCAGTATCTGACGGGCGTTGAGACGCCGGCTGCTTATCTGGTGCTGGTGCCGAAGGCGGTGGCCGATGACAAAATGGCGCGGGAGTTTTTATTCATTCCGCCACGCGACGCGGGCAGCGAACGCTGGACGGGGCCGCAGACCGGGCCAGGCGCCGAGGCTGAAGCCGCGTTTGGCTGCGAGCGCGTGATTTCAAGCGCCGATTTCGACAAGTTCATCAAAAGCCTGGCGGTCAGCGCGAAGCTTTTTTACACGATCATTCCGCCCAAAGACGACACGACGCGACCGCGTGAACGGCTGTTTGCCGAGCGGCTGAAAAATCTGATCGGCAATGCTGAACTCAAACCGGTGAACAGGCAGATTGACCGGTTGCGGATGACCAAGTCAGCGGCTGAGCTGGCGCTGTTGCAGAAAGCGATTGATGCCACGGGCGCGGCGCAGGCCGGAGTGGCGCGCGCGCTGCGGCCCGGCGTGTTTGAATACGAACTGGAAGCCGAAATTCTGTCAGCCTTTTTGCGCAGCGGGGCTGAACGCGCGAGCTTCCCGGCCATCGTCGGATCAGGCGTCAATTCAACGATTCTGCATTATGACCGCAACCGCAAACGAATTGATGATGGTGATCTCGTCGTGGTGGACATCGGGGCAGAATACAGCTATTACGCCGCAGACATTACGCGCACGTGGCCTGCGACGGGCCGCTTCACGCCGCGACAGCGCGAGGTTTACGAACTTGTCCTCGAAGCGCAGCAGCGGGTGGCCGCAATGGTGAAGCCGGGCAAAACTTATCTGAGCGCGCTGACCGACGCGACCAGAGAAATCTTTCGCGCCAGCCGGTTGCGCGCCAGAGATGAACAGGGCCACGAACAGACGATGGATTATTTCTTCATCCATGCAACCGGACATTACCTGGGCATGGATGTCCACGACGTGGGCGATTACGGACGCCCGCTGCAACCCGGCGATGTGTTTACGATTGAGCCGGGCCTTTACATTCCGGGTGAAAAGCTTGGCGTGCGCATCGAAGATGATTATCTGGTGACGGCAGACGGAGTCAGAAAGCTGTCAGCGGCAATTCCCGGCGCGCCGGATGAAATTGAACAGCTGATGAAAAGAAAGTAGCGGGCACGGTGAGTGACTTTCTTTCTCGTTGTTCGCTGGCAGTCGGTAATGCTAGACTTTCGCTGCCTCGGCAGAGAGTTCCCTGGCTCTCGTCCTGTAATTCCTGTCCTGCTTTGACCGAGGAAGCAAATCTGACAAAGGGGCGGATGCAGCTCAGCAGAAGTTTTCAGAACTGTGTCTGACAAGCGCCATGAGTGAAACCGAAGAACTGGATGTTGAAAGCGTAATTCTCGATGCCGAGCTGCTGGCGAAATACAACATGCCGGAGCGGGGCATTGCGGCGCTGGAACAGGCCGTCGAACAGCGGCCCGAAAGCATTCGTCTGCGCGAACGACTCTGTGCGCTGTACCGTGATCGCGGTTTGTCGGAACTGGCCGCCAATCAGTGCGTGGCGCTGGCCGGATTGTACGTCAAGGCCAGCGATCTGGAATCGGCCAATCGCTGCCTGCTCGAAGCGCGCGAGCTGAACCCGAATGCCGGAGTCACGATCAGGTTGCAGGAACTGAAAAGACTCGAAATGTCCCGTCAGCGTCATCACGCGACAGCGGGCAGCAGCGCCGCAACGCGCGCCACGCTGGCCGGCAGCCTGTCTGACTTCAGCATCTTTGACGTGGTGCAGTTGCTCGAAAACAACCGCCTGACCGGCCTGCTGGACATTGAGAAAGACGAGAAATCCGGCAGGATCTATTTTACCGAAGGCCTGATCGTCAACGCCGTGTTCGGTGAACAGGCCGGGATGGAAGCCTTCAAGCTGCTGGTGCAGGATGCCAACAGCGGCTATTTCAGCTTCGAGAAATCGCAGGTCGGCTTCGAGCGCGTCATTCAGGCGAGCAGCAACACGTCACTGATTCTTGACCTGTTGCGCGAATACGACGAAGAACATCGCTTCGACAGCTTCTCGGAAGAGTTCTGATCCGGCAGCGATAAAAAAACAGCGCTGCCCGGCTTCACCTTTTCACCCGGTCTTCTTTTCTTTCCTTACTTCGCGGTTGATTCCTGTGGTTGCGAGTCGCCACAAGCTGCCGCTATACTGCGCTTCGTTCAAGTCCCCCTACCTGACAATTCACGAGATAACGAACATCTGCACTTTCCATCGTCCCGGACCGGCGCGACCGAAATGACGGCTGCGGGCGAAGGCAGATTCAGACAGGGAACCAATCATGCAAAAAGCAATTCTGACGATGATGACTTTGATGCTGGTCATACTGCTGACCGGCGTGCTGCGTGCCGATACGCTTTATCTGCAGGACGGCAGCGTGTTGCAGGGCACTTTTGCCGGTTACGAGAACGGATACTTTCTGTTCATCATCAACAGCGGCGATGAGAATGCAAAGCCGCTCAGATTTGAAGTGCGGCGCGTCAAACGGCTGGTCATTGACCGCAACCCGACGAATCCGGTTGATAATCGTCCCGGCTATCCGGGGCGGGTTCCGCCTGATTCGACTCGCGGCAATTTTGAATCGTTCCCGTCCTTCAATGTTTCGCTGGCCGATCAGTGGATGCAGTCCAGTGTGCAGGTCACGCGCGGTCAGCGTGTGCGCATCGAAGCGAGCGGGCGGATGTCGCTGGACGGGCGCACCGAATCAACGCCTGAGGGCATCAATCGCCGCGACCCGGACGCGCCGCTGCCGAATGAAAATGATGGCGCGCTGGTGGCGGCTATCGGCACTGATCCGAATTCACCGGCGATCCTGATTGGCCGCTCGCGTGAATTCACGGCAGACCGCGACGGCACGCTCTATTTCACGGTCAATCACTGGGACACGAGCAACGCGCGCGGTGCATATCAGGTGCGCGTGTCGGTTGAGCGCGGCGGCAGCGCAGGCAGCACCGGCACAGCGCCGACAGATCAGAACCGCAACTGGAGCGAACGCAATGTCACCATTCCGGCCAACCGGCAGTGGACTGACACGGGCATTGATGTTGAGCCGGGAATGATTATTGAAATCACGGCGACGGGAACAGTCGGCATCGGCTCCGGTCGCCGCGTTGATGCCGGCGGCGACACCACGCGCAGCGGTTCGTCATCGTCGCCTGTGCCGAACACGGCCACCGGTGCCCTGATCGCAAAGATTCGTTACCGGCAGGGCGGTGATTCAAACGTCGCAGTGATCGGGACGAACAACCGGGTCACGATTGAAGCGGGCGAATATGGCAGGTTCTGGCTCGGCATCAATGATGATTACACGGGTGACAACAGCGGCGCGTTCAGCGTCAGGCTGCGTTACGCCAGGCAGTAGTCGGCAAAACTGACGGGCCAGACAAAAAGCGCTGAGCGGATGAAACGATCCGGCTCAGCGCTTTCGCTTTGGCGTCGCACTTAATGCCCTGGGCTTTTTGGTATGTGTGGACGCGGCGGGGCGGAACTGTTGACCTTGAGGATTGAGCCTTCGTAAGCAGCAATCTGCAGCGGATCAATGTCGCGGCAGATGCTGTTGGTGTGACAGTGCGGGTTGGTGCATTTGCCGATGATGCGCACAATCGCCTTTTCATCAATCTGAACTGATTCAATCGTAATCAGCAGGTGGCAGCGCGGACATGAAGTAAGCTGTTCTCGAAACGCCATGCAGGTCAAACCCCTTCCTGAATCTCCGACTCAATCTTTCCCGGCGCTCCATTGAAACGACGAATGACCTGACATTTTCAGTTTCAACTCACGGCTGCTTCATCAATGCTCAGCACTCCGCGCGCGGCATCGAGCGTGGCCGTGACGCCCAGCGGCAACGTCAGATTGCCCACCGGGCTGTGACCGCTCGGCAGCCCGAACAGCACCGGCACGCCCAGGCCGTCAGTGCATTCGGCAATCACTTCCTGAATCGTGTAACCCTGCCCGGCGTGCTGCACGCAATCGGTCATTTCGCCAAAAACGATGCCGCGCACCGCCTCGAATTTGCCTGCCAGCCGCAACTGCCGCAGCATCCGGTCCAGCGCGAACGGTTTGACCGCCGTGTCTTCAAGAAACAGAATCGCCTCGCGCGTGTCGAGTTCATCCGGCGTGCCCATCAGCGCCGCAATCAGCGACAGACAACCGCCAAGCAGTCGCCCGCTCACTCGCCCGCCCGCCGCGCGATGCAGCAGCTCAGTGCCGGCGCCATTGATTTCGCCCAGCGGCGCAGCCTGCGTGATCGCTTTCAGCAGTCCGTCGCGTTCGTAATGCTCCGCGCCTCCGGCCAGATCCTTCGCCGCCATCGGCCCGTGAAAAGTCACCCAGCCGAAGCGGCGATAAAAATAGAGATGCAGCGCCGTCAGATCGCTGTAACCAATGAATACTTTCGGATGCCGCCGCAGCGTTTCATCATCAAGCAGACCAAAGAGCCGCATCGCACCGTAACCGCCCCGCGCCGCCCACACAGCTTTCACTTCAGGGTCAGTGAAAGCGCGCATCAGTTCACCGGCGCGTCGTTCATCTGAACCGGCGGTGTAACGGGCCCTCGATAAAATCTCAGGCTCATACTTTGCGCGAAAGCCAAGCCTGGCAAGCTCCGCAACACCGCGTTCGAGGTAATCGCTTTTCAGATTGCTGGCCGGAGCGACAATGGCGACCGTATCGCCTGCGCGCAGGGCCGCAGGCTTGACGATTGAATGCTGAGCACCGAACTGCTGTGTCATAAAAAAATCACAAATGAGGTGATTGAAGCCGGTCTGCTTTTCAGCTACTCTCCCGCCGCTGATCCACGCGCCCTCATCCCCGGCGAGGCAGGGCCAACCCCGGCGAATAACAAATCGAGCGATGAAAACAGCACGGTCAGACAGGCCTTTCGTTCATTCTGACTGACCGCCGCGTCATCATCAAACAGCCCTGCCGCCGAAGTCAATCAGCACAACTGACCGACCAGTCACGCCCCGCTGCCGACAAAGCAGGAGAAAAAGCATGCCTGTCAGCACCGTTGTTTGCACGGCTACACCCGAAACTGCGACCGAAAGCGAAACCGCAAAACAGCCTGAACTGCACCCCGACCTCAACCTGGAACTTTTCGAGCCATTCACCCGACTCGTGCAGATCGAAGTCATGGGCCGGACCTTCAGCGTCCCTGAAAACAACACGCTGCTGCGCTGTTTTCAGTACGTCGCCTTCGAGCCGATTTCGTATGGCGGCTTCTGCTGGAACGGCACCTGTCGCACCTGCGAAGTGCATTATCACCAGGGCGACGACCGCGACCGGCAATGCCTGACCTGCTGCACCAGAGTCAGCGAAGGAATGGTAATTACCGAAGTCTCGCCGGAAATCAGATTTGAATGACAGGATGCCTGCGATTGAGCGCGCAACTCAATGAAGCTGTCAGCCAGGTTAAGCTGACCTCTCAGAGAAATTTCTCCTGG
>CAYWDW010000378.1:0-5829 GCA_964457105.1 uncultured Heliobacteriaceae bacterium | reverse complement strand
GCGCGGGCAGCCCTGCCCGCATGAATTGCGAAACAGTTTGCCCGCTGAAAACAGGCGGGCAGGGCTGCCCGCGCTCCCAGGCTGCGCTCCCAGGCCTGCGTGATCTTTACCTTCAAAACCGCACCTGAGTTTTCTCTGCCCACATTTCAAACATCAGCAGCGTCCAGATCAGCTTGCGATGATCGGCTGCGCCGCTGGTGTGTTCGTTCAATAATCGCTGCACGTAATCAACATTGAATAAGCTGTGACGCTGCAGGCGCGCAGGCGCGAGCAGGTCGCTGACCAGCGGGCGCAGTTCACCCTTGAGCCAGCGGGCGACGGGCATGCCAAAGCCTTTTTTCGGACGATCAAGCACCTGCGCGGGCAGCTTGTCGCGCATGGCTCGTTTGAGAATGTACTTGGTGGTCAGGCCGCGCAGTTTGAAGCTGACCGGCAGCCGCGCCAGGAAATCAATGAAGGTGTGATCGAGAAACGGCGCGCGCGTTTCAAGCGAAGCCGCCATGCTGGCGCGATCAACTTTGACGAGGACGCATTCCGACAGGTAATGCTGCGCGTCGAGCGTCATCATTCGCTCAATCAGATCAGTGCCGGTGCGGTCGTCATAAGCGCGCACTTCAATAAAAACTTCTTCGTCAGGATGCGCGGCCACGAGGTCACGATTGAGCAGCAGGCGCTGCTGCCTTTCATCGAACGACCCCATCCACGACTGATGGCGCGTGCCGTCGGGCAGCGCCGCGCCGCGCACAAACCGTCGCGCCTTGAAATCAAACGAAAGGTTTTCAACCGACACCGGCAGGGCGGCCACCGCCGGTTCAATCACGCCGCGCCGCAGGAATGCGGGCAGCGAGCGATAATAGCCAGCCATCCGGTGCGCGATGTAAGTCGGATAGCCCGCAAACAATTCATCGCCGCCATCGCCCCCAAGCGCAACAGTGACGTGTTCACGCGTAAACCGCGAAACCAGAAAAGTCGGAATCAGCGATCCGTCACCAAGCGGTTCATCGAGCAGGCGCGGAATTTCCGGCACCATGTCGAGCATCTCACGCTCGGTCAGCCGGTGCTCGAAATGTTCAGCGCCAAGATGACGCGCCACGGCCCGCGCATACGAAGATTCGTCAAATGACTTTTCAGCAAAGGCAATCGAAAAGGTTTTGATGCGCCCGGTCGCGGCCTCGCTGGCCAGCGCCGCCACCGCGCTTGAATCAATGCCGCCTGAGAGCAGCACGCCAAGCGGCACATCAGCGAGCAGGCGTAACCGCACGGCTTCGCGCAAGCGTCGCTGCACTTCTTCAACTGCTTCAGCTTCGCTGATCGCGGCTTTCTCGACGTTGTAATCAAGCTGCCAGTAACGCTCTTCGCGCACCGTGCCGCGCTCAAAAACCAGGCGGTGCGCGGGCAGCAGCTTTCTGACGTCGGCAATGATCGAATGCGGCGAAGGCACGCACTCATAAAACAGATATTTGCGCAGCGCCGAAGGGTTCAGCCGCCGCTCAACCGCAGGGTGCGTCAGCAGCGACTTGAGTTCAGACGCAAACACAAAGGCGTCACCGGCGAGCGTGTAATAAAGCGGTTTCTCGCCCATCCGGTCACGCGCAATCAGCAGGCGTGCGCGCCGTTCATCCCACAGCGCAAAGGCGAACATCCCGTTCAGGTGCTGCACCAGGTCATCGCCGTAATCTTCGTACAGATGCACGATGACTTCGGTATCGGCCTCGGTGCGAAACTGATGCCCGCGCGCATTCAATTGCTGGCGCAGTTCGCGGAAGTTGTAGACCTCGCCATTGAAGACCACCCAGACCGAACGATCTTCATTGGTGATTGGCTGATGCCCGCCCGCGACATCAATAATCGAAAGCCGCCGCATGCCGAGCGCCACCTGATCGTGACAATAGAACCCTTCATCATCCGGCCCGCGATGAATGATCGCCGCCGCCATGGCGCGCGCCACCGGCTCACTGGCCGGTCGTTCGCGTTCAGTGTTGATGAAGCCGACAATACCGCACATTTGAATTGTGAAGCAGAGTGATGAGACCGGGGATCAGGAAAACATTTCAGTCAGCGCCAGGCAGGGCAGGTTTGAAAATGACTTCCTCGATTCGGGTCACGCGGTGTTCCAGATTGTCCAGACGACGAATGACTTCATCCAGGCGATGAACGATGAATTCCTGACCAGCCTCCAGCCGCGCGACGCTCGCCTTCTGCTCCGCCTCCAGTTTGTCCATCCGCGCTCCAAGCTGCGCGGCCAGTGTTTTCTGACTGGCTTCAAAGTTTTCCATCCGCGCCTCAAACTGCGCGGCAAACGTTTTCTGATTGGCCTCGAACTGCGCTGCAAACGTCTTCTGATTGGCCTCAAACTGCGCGGCAAAGGCATTCAATCTGGCGTCGAAGTGCGTGGCAAACGTTTTCTGACTGGCCTCGGACTGCGCGGCAAAGGCGTTCAGTCTGGCGTCGAAGTGCGTGGCGAACGTTTTCTGACTGGCCTCGGACTGCGCGGCAAAGGCGTTCAGTCTGGCGTCGAATTTCTGGTCTGTCTGGTCTATCAGTTTCTCAATGAAACGCTGATTCGACCAGTTGGCCGCAAAGATCGTCACGATAAAGGAGGCGACTCCGATGATCGTGCTGATGATGACCGGGTTCATAAAGGATGACGTCCTTCCCTGTGTAATCTAATGCCCCTTTGCAGTATAGCAGCAGCGAAGAGGAATGAAGAAGACAGGTTTCGCTTACGGCCCCTGTTCTGACGGCTGGTCTCCCTCAAAATTGATTTTTGTCCTGACCGTATAAATCGGCTTGTTCTGCGATTCGTGATAGGTGCGAACGCTCATTTCGGCAATCAGGCCCATCAGGAAAAGCTGAATGCCGAGCACCAGCATGACCATCGCCAGCACGGGCAGCGGCGTCTGAATGAAATCGGCGTGATGCGGCCAGCTCGCAAACTTCATCAGGCAGGCCCAGAGCGCGGCGAAAATCGCAATCGCAAAGGCCAGCAGACCCGCCGAGCCGAACACATACAGCGGCTTCGTCAGGTACCGCGACATAAACTTGATCGTCACCAGATCGAAGATGACCTTGACCATCCGCGACAACCCGTATTTCGACTGCCCGGCCATGCGCGGATGATGCGCGACCGGAATTTCAGTCACCCGCGCACCGGCCCAGCTCGCATAAATCGGAATGAAGCGGTGCATTTCGCCGTACAGGTTCACGTCCTTGATGACGTCGCGGCGATAGGCCTTGAGCGAGCAGCCGTAATCGTGCAGCGGCACGCCGCTGATTTTTGAGATCAGCCCGTTGGCGATTCTTGACGGCAGCGTGCGCGTGATGAACGCATCCCTGCGGTGGGCGCGCCAGCCCGAAACCACGTCGTAACCTTCCTCAAGTTTCGCCAGCAGCCGCTCGATGTCTGCCGGATCGTTCTGTAAATCGGCATCCATCGGAATCAGAATCGCGCCGCGCGCCGCGTCAATCCCCGCCGCCATCGCCGCGGTCTGTCCGTAATTGCGCCGAAAGCCGATCACGCGCACGCGCCGGTCCCTGGCCGCCAGTTCGCGCAGAATCGCCAGGCTGCCGTCAGTGCTGCCGTCATCAACGTAAATCACCTCGCAGCTTTCATTCAGCCGGTCCATCGCTTCGATGATTTTGCGATGCAGCGTCGGCAGATTCTCTTCTTCGTTGTAGACAGGCAGAAAGATGGAAAGATGCGGCATAGCTTCTGCCTGCGCACTCCTTCGCGTCTGGCTGTCAGTAATGGCAACTGAGTTCATGTGATTGAAAGACAGCAGCGAGATGACGAAACAAACGGAAACAGTACGGGGAGCGGTAGCGACCTGGCCTTTGTGAAGCGACCTATTCGACGGCGCCAGGTCGCTACCGCTCCCCGTACTGTTTCCGTTTGTTTCGTCATCTCTTGTTATCCGTTCGGTTTTCTGGCGACACAGATGATCGAAACGCCGAAGGGCAGAGTGTGACGCCTGAGCCATCCGGCTTCGCTGGCAAAGACGCGCGCGAGCAGGCGATTGATCAGCGGATGATTGATCCGGTTTTCTGACTGCCCGGCGCGACCGAGCGCGTTGAGTATTTTCCGGCCCAGCCAGATCGGCAGAAACATTGCCGTGTTGGCGTAGCTGATGCGTTCGATCTTCAGCCCGGCGGCGGCGACTCGTTCGTGCAACTGCGGCAGACGATAACGCCGCCTGTGTCCCGACTGATCGTCGTTCGGCCCCCACAAAGCCTGAAATGCCGGAACGAAAATGATCGCAGACGCGCCCGGTCGCAGCACGCGATGAATTTCTTTCAGCCCGCCCGTGTCATCGTCCAGGTGTTCGATCACGTCGAGCGCCGTCACCAGATCGAACGATTCATCGGCAAACGGCAGCTCGTTCGCCGTCGCAAACATCACGCGGTTGTGTCCGCGACGACGGCTGCATTCAAGCGCGAGCGACGACAGATCAACCCCGTGCATGCGGCCATAACGTTTCAGATGATCCAGATTGCCGCCCGTCCCACAGCCGATGTCGAGCAGTCTGCCATCTGTCATCTGCCATCTGCCATCTTTCCTGAGCGCGGCTGCAACCTGCGCCAGCACGATGGCGCGCCGCCCGACATACCACCAGTGTTCGTCTTCGATATCGAACATAATCTGGTAATTGAGCGGGCGCATGCCGACCTGCGGTTTCACCAGTTCTCCGACAGCCTTATCTGACATAACCAGCCTCTGCTTTCGCTGCGGCGCCAACATAGCCGAAGCCGCGCCAACTGTTGCGATTGTGCCAGGCGATGACGACATCTCTGGCGCGGGCTTCAGCAAACCATTCGGCAAACTCTGCGCGGCTGATGTAAAAGGCCGTCGGCGCGGTCAGGTGGTCGTGCACGATGTTGTGAATTTCGCGGAACGGAAAGCGTGAAATGTAGCCGAGGTAATCGGCATAAAAGAGATGCCGCGAGAGCCTGCTTTTGCGCAGCGGCGCGTAAATCAGTTTGAGCGCCGCAGACAGCGCGAGCGACGGCGCGAATGAAAGAAAGTACAGCGCGCGCATCGGCAGCCTTGAAGTGATGTGTTCACGCAGCGGATTGATGAAATACACGATCCAGCCGTTGTTTTCGCGCCCGTAAATCCACGCTGAAACGGCACCGCCGGGCTTCAGACTTTTGACCAGCGCCTGAAAGCCCGCGCGCGGATCGGGCAGGTGATGCAGCACGCCGACCGAAAAGCCGTAATCGAAGACGGGCCGCAGCGGCAGCCGGTAAATATCGGCCTGAATGATGTGCGCGTTTTCAAGGTCGCGGGTGTTCTGAAAGGCCGCGTCAACGGCGGCGCTCAGGTCAACGCCGATGACATCGCGGGCACCCCACTTGGCAATTGAACGCGTGTGGCGGCCCTTGCCGCAGCCGGCTTCAAGCACGGTTTTGCCGCGCACGAAATCGGGCGTCACCGGAGCAATCCAGTCGCGGAACTGCTGTTCGTGATGACGGCTGACGTGATCGAAGACCAGCCACTGCTCACCGAAATTCCGCGCCGTGGCCTGCTTGTCTTCAGAAACCTGCGCGGCGTCGGCAAAGCGCGGCACCCCGTGGCGCACGGGCCAGCGCGCCGGGCAGCGCAGACACGTCAGTTCTCCGGTGATGATTTCGCGGCCTGCGCGTTCGCGGGCCTGCAATTTCAACTCACCGGCACAGTCGGGGCAGATCAGATAAGGCAGTAATGTCTCTTTCATTAGCTGAAAGCGAGATGGCAGATGACAGATGACAGATGACAGATGACAGATGACAGATGACAGGAAGCAGCGAGACTACAGCCTCTCTTCATTCCGACTACCGACTACCGAATTC
>CAYWDW010000377.1:0-5868 GCA_964457105.1 uncultured Heliobacteriaceae bacterium | reverse complement strand
GCGCGCCGCGTGTTTTCAGCCACCACACGATCAGCGCGCCGACGAACACCACAGCGGCAATAAACTGCGAAGTCGAAAGCCCCAGCAGTTCGCCGCGCGGGTCATCGCGCCAGAATTCAATCGTGAAGCGCGCCACCGCATACAGCAACGCATAAGCCAGCACGATCTGACCGGCAAACTGCCGACGGCGGCTGAGCCACAGCAGCACGATGAAAATCAGGAGCGTCGCTCCGGCTTCGTAAAGCTGCGTCGGATGCAGATGCAGCGGCGACATCAGCCCGCCCAGTTTCTGCGCCCAGACATCGCGCTCAGGGCCGGACAAATGCTCAACGAGGGTCGGCACGCCAGTAACTTCGTGGCCCTTGTCGCTGAAATGCACGCCGAACGCCGCCGTCGTGGGCTTGCCCCAGCAGCAACCCGCGCTGAAACAACCCAGCCGCCCAATCGTCTGCCCGATGGCAATGCCCGGCGCAAACGCATCAGCCGTGCGCCACCAGGGCAGTTTATAAATCCGCATGACGATCACCGAAGCGATGACCGCGCCGATGAACCCGCCGTAAAAGACTCCGGCAGAACGGAAGAAATCGAGCGAGAAGATCTGACCGAGGTTGTGGCGGTAATCATCCCATTCAGTGATGACCATCAGCGCCTTCGAGCCAATGAGCGAAGCCGCCAGCACCCACAGCCCCAGGTCATAAACGCGATTGCGATCCAGTCCGTCCCGCGCCGCCTGGCGCGACATGACGTAAAAACCGGCGATGAACGACAGCGCCATCAGCAGGCCGTAAGTGTTGAATGTGAAATTCAGACCAGGAATTGTGAAAAGTTCAGGAAACATGACGAGGCTTGATCCAGCAGGTTTGATTCAATCGGAAGAACTGATACTGCTCTGTTCTGACACCGTGCCCGGCGTTTGCGGCACGGCCTGCGTGACGGCCTTCTCCTCCTTCATCATCTCCAGCGCCAGCAGCGCCGCGCCCACACAGATGGCGGCATCAGCAATATTGAAAGTCGGCCAGACGAAACGATCCAGCCAGTGAAAATCCAGAAAGTCCACGACCTCACCGAGCCGCACGCGATCAATCAGATTGCCCGTGATGCCTGAAAGCAGCAGCGCGAGCGCCGTGTTCAGTCGCCGGTGGTTCGCCGCCGTGCGCAGCAGATAAACAAACACCGCCGCCGCCGCCAGCGCCGAAATCAGCGCAAAGACCCAGCGCACCTCATATTCACTGTCGGCAAACAGGCTGAAGGCCACGCCGCGATTGCGCGCATAGGTCAGGCGAAAGAAGCCTTCGATGACTTCAATCGAACTGACCGGCATCAGCTTTGCCGTCGCCCAGAATTTGCTCACCTGGTCGGCCACCAGCACGGCAAAGGCCAGCATGAAATAGATGTTTTTACTTCTCATCGTGACTGCTCAACTTCGGCCATCATTGCCCGGATGTTTGCGACGCACCGGCCACACGCGCCCGGATAGTGCGCGTCGGCGCCGACATCAGTCGTGTAATTCCAGCAGCGTTCGCATTTCTCGCCAGCCGCGTGCTGCACTTCAACCTGCAGTTCCGCGCCGTCGCGCAATTCGACTGCTGAGACGATGAACAGAAAGCGCAGGGCGTCACCGAACGAGGCCAGAAACGCGCGCGTCTCCGCGTCAGCCGTGATGATGACCCTGGCTTCGAGGCCCGCGCCGATCAGCTTTGCGTTGCGCGCTTCTTCGAGGGCTTTCATCACGCTGCCGCGCAGCGCAAACAGTCGTTCATAACGCGCCAGCAGTTCCGCGTCGCGCAGCTTTTCATCGTCAGCCGGAAAGAGCGTCAGATGCACCGAAGCCGCCTGCGCCGTGGCGCCGGGAATGTTTTCCCAGATTTCATCCGCCGTGAAGGCCAGCACCGGGGCCAGCAGTTTCGCCAGCCGCGTGACGATTTCATAAAGCGCCGTCTGCGCCGAACGCCGTTCGAGCGATTTCGGGGCCGAGGTGTAAAGCCGATCCTTGATGATGTCGAAATAGAGCGCCGACAGTTCGACCGTCGCAAAGTTGTAAATCTTCTGATACACGTCGGTCAGTTCATAACGCTCATAAGCCGCGAGCGCCTGCCGCACAATCTCATTCGTCGCCGCCAGCGCCCACCGGTCAAGCTCCAGCATCTGCTCGAACGGCACGTGATCGCGCGCCGGATCAAAGCCGGTCAGATTGCCCAGGCAATACCGCGCCGTGTTGCGCAGCTTGCGGTAAGCATCCGAAATGCGCGTCAGAATTTCGGTCGAAACGCGCATGTCCTCAAAGTAATCGAGCGCACAGCACCACAGCCGCAGGATTTCAGCGCCGCTCTGCTTCATCACCTTTTCAGGCTCGACGGCGTTGCCCTTCGACTTCGACATCTTCTCGCCTTCGGTGTTGACGACCCAGCCGTAAGTGATGACCGCCTTGTAAGGCGGCGCATCCTTCACTTCCAGGCCGACCACGAGCGACGAATTGAACCAGCCGCGAAACTGATCGCCGCCTTCAAGGTACACGTCAGCCGGATAAGGCAGGCCGTATTCCTTCAGCACGGCAATTGAGCTTGAGCCTGAATCGAGCCAGACATCAAGCACATCCATCTCCCTGCGCAGTTTCGTCGAACCGCAGCCGCATTTCGTGCCAGCGGGCAGCAGTTCCTCAGCCTCGCGCAGGTACCACGCATCGGCGGATTCTTTTTCAAAAATCTCAGCGACGTGATTGATGAGAGCCGGATCACACAGCGTCTCGCCGCAATCATCGCAGTAAAACACCGGCACCGGCACGCCCCACGCGCGCTGCCGCGAAATGCACCAGTCGGGCCGGTCGCGGAACATATTCTTCATCCGCTCGTTGCCCCACGCCGGCACCCACTGCACCTGATCGCAGGCGGCGATGGCGCGTTCGTTGAGTTTCGTTGCCGTCATCGAAATAAACCACTGCGGCGTCGCGCGAAAGATCACAGGGTTGTGACAGCGCCAGCAATGCGGATACTGATGCTCATACTTTTCATCCTTCAGCAGCGCGCCCGTCTCTTTGAGGTGCGCCACCACCGCCCGGTTGCCATCAGGATCATTTTTGCCGAGCGCCACGACGCGCTGCCCGGCAAAATGCGGCACGTCTTTGATGAAATAACCGCGACTGTCCACCGGGTTATAAATCTCCAGCCCGTAATGCCGCCCGATCACATAATCTTCGTAACCGTGCCCCGGCGCCGTATGCACCGCGCCCGTTCCGGCATCGAGCGTGACGTGACCGCCGAGCATCAGCAGCGAATCACGATCAACAAACGGATGCCGCGCGCGCAGCCGGTCAAACCGCTCGCCGCTGATCGTCGTGATGACTTTGTAATCGCTCCAGCCGACTTTGGCCGCGACCTGTTCGAGCAATCCCGAAGCGACGATGAAGACTTCATCACCGACCTCGACCGCGCTGTATTCAAAGCCCGGATTGAAGCTGATGCCCAGGTTGGCAGGCAGCGTCCACGGCGTCGTCGTCCAGATCACGATGCTCACATTTTTTCCGGCCAGCGATTCATCAACCTTTGCGGCATCAGGGAAAGGAAACTTCACATAGACCGAATAACTCGTGTGATCTTTGTATTCGACTTCGGCTTCGGCGAGCGCCGTCTGACAACTGACGCACCAGTGTACGGGACGCAGCCCCTTGTAAACCGAGCCGCGTTCGACAAACCGGCCAAAGACGCGCACGATGTCGGCCTGATACCTGAAATTCATCGTCTCATAAGGATTCTCCCACTCACCGAGAATGCCCAGCCGCCTGAAATCCTCGCGTTGCAGCGCCACGAATTTTTCAGCGTGTTTGCGCGCCGCGCGACGAATGTCAATCACCGCCATCTCGTGCTTTTTCGCGCCGAGTTCCTCTTCGACCTTGATTTCAATCGGCAGCCCGTGACAGTCCCAGCCCGGCACGTAAGGCGCCCAGTGCCCCATCATCGAACGCGACTTGATGACGAAATCCTTGAGGACTTTGTTGAGCACGTGGCCCAGGTGAATGCGCCCGTTGGCATACGGCGGCCCGTCGTGCAGGACGAACAACGGACGTCCGGCGCGAGCTTCGCGCAGACGGTCATAAAGCTTCATCTCTTCCCATTTTTTCAAACGCAGCGGCTCGTTCTGAGCGAGATTGCCCTTGAGCGGGAAGTCGGTTTTCGGCAGGTTGACGGTGTTTTTCAGATCCACTGATTCAGATGACATAGTTCCGATAGTCAGCTCTCATTCACGTGTTGATTCACAGAATCACGATGATAGCGTAAGCAGGCGGGGTAAATAAAGCAGGCGATCAGAACAGGCCGGAACGTGAGGCGCAACGAAGCCTGAACCGCGCTCAGTAAATATTGAAGGTGAATTCAACAGACCACAGGATGACAGCAACCGGCTTGCCATCTTTTTCTGCCGGCTTCCACCGCATCTTCGAGGCCGCTCTGAGCGCCGATTCAGTGAGGCCATCAGGAAGTGACTGAATGGCAAACGGCGACCTGACGATTCCGGTTTCGTCAATAATCATCATAATCACGACTGTTCCCTGCGTGCCGTGACTTCTTGCGGCATCGGTATATCTCACAGGCTCCTTGTAAACGAGAACTGGTTTCGTCCTGACTTCACTCATATTGAAGACACCAGGATCAGGATTAGTTTTATCAGCCAGTTCAGCATACAGCTTTAATCCCTCCAGTTGCTCGCGCCAGAATTTCAGAGCAGCGCTGTTTTTTTCCTGAGAAAGCTGAAGGAATCTGTTCAGACTGTTAACAGCTTCCGCCATCCCCGTGATTCTGCCATTGTCTGCCTGCCCCTTGTTCTGTCGCGCTTTGACGAACTGACCGATGATGGCCTGGCTGTGCAGCAGCCAGGCAGCAGCAAACTCAGGGTGAAGTCTGGTAATTTCGCCAGTGCGCTGAATAGCGTCGTCGTAAGCCTTTTCACGCAGTTGCAGTTCGGCCATGATGTAACTGGCTTCGGCGTTTTGCGGATCAGACCGCAGCGCCCGTTCAGCTTCATCTTTCGCCGCCCCGGTTTTATTGGTCAGCAGCAGCATATAAGCCAGCGCCGCGCGCGAAGGCGCATAATCAGGGCGCAGGCTGATCGCCAGCTCGAATGCCTTGCGCGCATCCTTGAGCTTTCCCTGGCTGTGCAGCGCCAGCCCCATAAAATGCCAGGCTTCAGCGTCATTTTTATTCTTCTTCGTGGCCGTCTTCAGCGCCGCGACCGCTTCACTGTAATTGCCCTGTCTGTAATGCTGAATGCCCTGCGCTGTTTCCGGTGAAGCAGGCGGGGCCGGTTGCTGTGCGTGGATTTCATTCACGGTGCCGCTGACCAGTCGGCACAGGAGCAATAACAACCCGCAGACAAGCCGTATCAGGCAGAAACGTTTCATTGTTCAACTCCGCGCTTGAGAAATGGCTGAAAAAGCGGTCGGGTTTCATCCGGCTGATGGATGAAACCCGACCGCGTTGTTAGCTGAAAGAGATCACGCTTTACAAACTGATGATCTTCTCGTTGAGCTTTTCGCCCTTCAGGCTGCGGGTGGCGTTGCGCGTGTCAACGATCAGGCTGGCGCGTTCGGCGACCCATTTGTAATCCACGTTTTTGTGATTCGTCACGATGACCACACAGTCAGCATTCCTGACGACCGCTTCGGTCAGGGCGATGCCGTTGAGGTGATCGTGCGTGTCGTTTTCGAGATGCACTTCGCTGACCCACGGATCGTGGAAGCTGACGACAGCGCCGAGCTTTTGCAGCTTGTCAATGATCGCCAGCGCCGGGCTTTCGCGCATATCGTCAATGTCGTTCTTGTAAGCGACGCCGAGAATCAGCACCTGCGAACCGTTGACCGGCTTGCGCTGCTTGTTGAGG
>CAYWDW010000376.1:0-5874 GCA_964457105.1 uncultured Heliobacteriaceae bacterium | reverse complement strand
GCTCGCCACGCCGAGAAAGGCCATAAATCCGAACGGCGCTTTCATCACCGCCAGGCCGATGAGCGCGCCGACAAGGCCGAAGGGAATTGCTGAAAAGACCAGCAGCGGTTTGATCGCATTGCCGAACTGCATCACCAGCGCCAGATAAATCGCCAGCACTGAGACGGCCATCACCATGCCGAGCGCCTTGAATCCTTTCCTGCGTTCTTCTTCTTCGCCGCCGATTTCGAGTTTGTAACCCGGCGGCAGCGAGGCCGCGATTTCGCTGAGCTTTTCGCGCGCAGAGTTCATCACCTGCGATGGCAGCACGCCCGGAATCGGCGCGCAGCCAATAGTGATCGTGCGAAACTGATTGCGGCGGCGAATTTTTTCAGTCGTCATCCGGTAACTGATCTGCGAAACCTGTTCGAGCGGAACCTTGTTCGTGCCCTGCAGCGAATAAACATACAGGCTCTGAATGTCTGACAACTGCGCGCGCTCTTCGGGGCGCAACCGCACGACGACCGGAATCTGTTTGTCGCCTTCGCGCAAGGTTGTCACCGGCAGACCGCTCACACCGGTTGCTGACGAAGCGGCAATATCCAGATTGGTCACGCCCGTCAGATTGGCGCGATCAGCGTCAACCTGAAGATTGACGACAAAGTTTTCATCACCCCAGTCATCACGAATGCGATCAGCCGCAGGAATCTGACGCAGGACGGCTTTGACCAGTTCGGCCTGCTCGCGCAACGTCTGCGCGTTTTCGCCTGACAAACGAATCTGCACCGGCAGCCCGATGGGCTTGGTGGTTTCAAGCTGCCGCACGTCAATGCGCGCGCCGGGCACGTGCGCCGACAGGGCCTGCTGCAACGGAGCCGCCAGCGCCGCCGTGTCGCGCTTGTCTTTGACCTGAATGATGATCTGCGCGTAATTGAGCTGCTGCTGTTCGGGCGCGACTGAAAACCAGAAACGCGGGCCGCCGCCGCCGGTGAAGGTCGTCAGCGATTCCAGCACCTCGCGCGCCTGGCCATCCTTGCCGGGATGTTCACGACCAAATTGCGCGGCGGTTTCGCGGATCACTTCTTCGGCGCGCTGCGCGGCCTGGCCGGTCGCCGACAGCGGAGAATCTTCGGGCAGGTAAAGATCAACGTAGGAAAGATAAGCGCGATCCTTCGGGAAGAATTCGCGCTTGAGCGTCGTCAGCAGCAACAGCCCCGCGACCAGAAACGCGAGCGATGAACCCAGCACCAGCCAGCGCCGATTGAGCGCCCACACTCCGAGGCGATAATACAATCCGGTGAAGCCGCGCTCGCGCATTTGCTCAAGCGTCGGCTCAGGTTTCTTCGCCGGTCGCAGCAGGTAATATCCAAGCAGCGGAATGAAAGTCATCGAAACGATCCGCGACGCGATCAGCGAACAGGTCAGCACCACCGGAATCGCATAGATGAATTGCCCGACCGTGCCTTCAACCAGCAGCAACGGCAGATAGGCGACGATGTTGGTGATCGTTGCATAGAGAATGGCGCGGCCCAGTTTCGTCGGCCCCAGCCACGCGGCGATGCGCGGCGGTCTGCCTTCGGCCAGTTCGCGTTTGATCGCGTCACCGGCCACCACCGGATCATCAACCAGCAGGCCGAGCGCGATAATCAATGACGCAACCGACACCTGCTGAATGTCCAGGTTGACGAGCTTCATCATCCCGAAAGTCATCGCCAGGGTGAGCGGAATCGAAAGCGCCATCAGCAAAGCCGAACGCCATTCGCGGAATCCGATGAGCGCAATCAGCACGACCAGCAGGACGGCTTCATACAAACTGCGCATGAAAAGGCTCAGGTTTTCTGCGACCTGCAACGGCTGATCCGATGTGCGCGCCAGGATCAGATCTTCGGGCAGTCGCTGTTTCAGCGAGGCGAGCGTTTCATCAATCGCGTGCCCGAAGTCAGCGATCTGTTGTTGCGGGCGCATCAGCACGGCCAGCGTGATGGCGCGTGTGCGCTGCCACTGATTATTTGCGTCGCGCCAGGTGTAATGATTCAGAAAGCGCGGCGGGTTTTCGTAACCGCGACTGATGTCCGCCGCGTCGCGCAGGTAAACGGGCGAACCGCTCGCCGAAGTCGCAATCAGCACATCGCCGATTTCCTTTTCGCTTCTGAACGCGCCCGACGGATCAATCGTCAGGTTCTTGTCTTTGATTTCCAGCACGCCGCCGGGCAGCGTCGTGTTGCGCGCGCCCAGGAGTTGCGAAATCCGGCCAGGCTGCAAACCGTAAGAAGCCAGCCGTTCCTGCGAATAATCCAGAAAGACGGTTTCCTTCAGCACGCCGCTGCGCGTGACTCTCGAAACCTGCGGGATCGTTTGCAGCGTGCGCGCGATCAGGTCGGTGTAATCATCAAGTTCACGATAGGAATATTTATCGCCCGCGATGGCGGCCAGTTGCTGCTGTGCCTGCGCCGGTTCACGAATGACGACGGGCTGCCAGACATCGGGCTGAAAACCCGTGACCTGTAACTTTTCGCGGACGAACTGTTGCAGGTGTTCGAGGACTTCTTCGTCATCGTGTTCACCGCTGAGATCAACGCCGATGAAGCCCGGCCCGCTCAATACTCGCGGGTCATCTGACATCTTCAGTTCGTTGACGTAAGCGAGCAGCATTTCACTTGCGCGCTGGACGCGCGGCGGGCTGAGCGCGAGCGGCATGCCGACCACGAGCGTTGCGCGTTCCTGATCGGCGACAGACGGCGCTTGCGAACGCGCCTGAATGATGGCCTGCGCAACGCTGCGCGCGCGCGCTGACAATTCGACTTCGCCGAGTCGCGGGCTGGCGACCGTCAGCATCAGCGCCGCCGTTTCGCCAAAATCCTTTGAGAACAGCGCCGGCCCGGCGCCTTCGGGCAAATCACGGATGTTGTCCAGACGTAATCTGATGTCATCGAACTCTCTGGCCGTGTCGCGGGTGTTTTCATTGAGCGTGACGTAAACAACCGCAACGCCGGTGCGTGAAACCGATTCGATCTTTTCGACTCTGGCGTTTTGCGCGATCTTCTCTTCGAGCTTGCGCGTGACCAGTTGCTCTATGCGTTCGGCGCTCGCGCCCGGCCAGGGGCAGATCGTGACCGCGTAGCGTTGCGCGTATTCCGGGTCTTTGCGCTTCGGCATCATGAAATAGCCATACACCCCCCAGAGCATCGTCAGGCCGAGCAGCGCCCACGCGATCTGACGCTTTTCGGTGAAGAATCGCGCGACGGGTTTCTGGTCAGGTGTGATCTCAGATGTGTGAGCCATAGTCGTTTCTCAGAGATTCGGCAATCCAACGCAGATGAGTTCAGCAAACTGATTGCGTGTTCCCGTTTTCTGGCCGCGTAGCGGCGTTTGAGTTTAGCCGTGTACTTTAGTGCACGGTGCGGATGAGAACAGGGCGCTCAGTCGCGTCAGCGACGGTTGAGTGCGCCAATAATTCAATCGTCGCTGACGCGACTGAATATTCATCCGGCGATGATTCCGTGTACTGAAGTACACGGCTAAACTCAAACGCCGCTACGCGGCAGTGGCACGCATCATCAAAGCGCGGAATTTTATTGATGGCCCTGCCTCACTACATCGTCAGCTATGAAATGATCCGCACCTCTTCGCCGTCCTGGACGATGGTGGCTCCGGTGACGATGACGCGCTCGCTGACGCGCAGGCCTTCGACGACGGCAATCGTGTTGCCGAAAGTTGCGCCGAGCGTGACGCGGCGTTTGCGCGCCGTGGTCCTGCCGCTCTGCTCTTCGATCACAAAAACGGCGTAACCGTTCGGATCATCCTTCGGTTTGACGACGGCGGTCAGCGGGATGACGGGTTGCGATTCGGTTTCAGATTTTGTGCCGGGTAATTGCAGCGTGGCGACCATGCCGATTCTGAGCTGAGTTGGCGGATTCGGAATCGTCAGTTCGATTTCAAAGACGCGGCTCTTGGCATCAGCCGAAGCTGAAATGCGCGTGAGCCAGCCGCGAAATTCCACGCCGGGCAATGCTTCAGTGGTCAGGCTGATCTGCTGTCCGGCTTTCAATTCTTTCACCTTGATGTCAGGAACTCCGAACACCGCCTTGACCGACGAAGCGTCAACGATGGTGAAAGCCGGCGCGCCAGGCGTGACGAGCATGCCGACTTCGACATTGCGTTTGAGCAGAAAGCAGCTCATCGGCGAGATGATCGCTGCATCCTCGCGTGCAAGCTTTGCGTCCGCAACATTGACCTGCGCGGCTCTGATGCGGGCCTGAATGACTTCGGTTTGTGCGCGGGCGGTTTCGACTCTGGCCTGCGCTGTTTCAAAGCGCGCTTTGCTTGCGTCGAATTCGGGACGGGTGAGGCTGCGACTTTCAAGCAGGATTTGTGCGCGGTCGAAATCGGCTCTGGCTTGGCGCCATCCGGCTTCGGCTTCGGCGAGTTGTGAATTCGCTGTTTGCAGGGCGGCGCGGGTTTCGCTGAGTTGCGCTTCGGTCTGAGTGATTTTGTGGTCGTAATCGGCTGCGCGCAATCGGCCCAGTACGACGCCTTTCGGAATCCAGTCGCCTTCCTGCGCGTCGCGCATCTGACCGTTCACGCCGCGCACGCGATAGAGTTCGCGCAGATAACCGCCGCTTCTGAACGCGAGTTCGACCTGCGCTGATGGTTTGATGATCGCTGAATAGCGCGCGCCGCTGCTGAGGTCGTCGGTTGACGACCATTGCACACGTTCGACTCTGACCGGCGTCAGCGGCTTCTGATAAGCCTGCGCGCCGTTGCAGCCGAGGTTGATGACGACGCCGATCAGCAATCCGATGGTGAAGTAAACTTTCATAGTCATCACTGGAACAGTACGGGGAGCGGTAGCGACCTGGTGGCGATGGCCGCAGGTCTGTATAAAATACCAGGTCGCTACCGCTCCCTGTACTGTTTAGTTCTCTCCGACGGCTTTCTCGAAATCGGCTCTCGCCGTCCAGTAATTGAGCAGCGCCTGCTGATACTGATGATTCGTGTCGGCGACAGCGGCCTGGGTCTGAAGCACGTCCTTGTAAAGCGCGGCTTCGTATTTGTATTTGTTCCTGACGACGCGCAGCTTTTCACCGGCTGAGAGTTGAGAAAGGCGAACGATTTTGAGCAGCGCTCTGGCTTCTTCGAGTTTGCGGAACTGCGCGTTGACTTCGACCAGCACGCGCGCTTCGGCTTCCTGCACGGCGTGGCGAGCCTGCGCGATGGCGCGGGTCTTTTCTGACAGTTCGTGTTTTTTGCGGCCCCAGTCGAATGGCTCCCATTTCATCAGCAGCCCGACAGCCGCGACGTTCTTTGGCAGGACTTCGGAACCAAACGGCGAACCGTAAACGAAATTCAGGCTGACTTCGGGCCATCGTTCGGATTGTTTGAGACGCTGATCGTATTCGGCCTGTTTCAGTTTCAAACGGGCTTCGCTCACTTCGGCCCGTTGCAGCAAAGCGCGTGACTGCGCGGCGGGCAGATCAATTTCAGTGAAGGCTGATTCAGCGACCGGGCTGAGTTTGAATTCAGTGCGCAGATCACGACCGAGCAGTTGATTGAGTTGTTCGCGCTGCGATTCAAGCGCGTGACGCAGCGTCAGGGCTTCATATTCTTCGCGGGCCAGCCGCGCTTTGACCTCCAGGCTGTCCGCTTCCAGCGCGACCTGCTGCACGACGTATTCACCAACAACGCGGTCGAGTTCACGATAGAGCGCGATGGTTTCTTCGGCAGCAGCAAGCGCACTCTGCTTTTGCAGCAGACCGTAACAGAGCCGCTTCGTCTGATTGATCACTGTCTGGCGTTGCGCCTGCAAACGTGATTCGGCCAGTTCACGGCGCGATTCCTGCAAACGAATGCCGAGGTTGATGCGCGGAAGCTGAGTGAGCGGCTGCGAAGCGCGAC
>CAYWDW010000375.1:0-5875 GCA_964457105.1 uncultured Heliobacteriaceae bacterium | reverse complement strand
AATAATGAAACTATCCACGAAGCCACACGAAGATTCACGAAGAAAAAACTGGAAAAAGCAGAGAAAAGGTGCAGTTAGTACTGCCAACTTTTTCTCAGCTTCTTCGTGAGCCTTCGTGTGGCTTCGTGGAAACATAACTGAAAACAAATATGGCACTCATTGGAGCAAATGAATTGAAACGCAAAATGGCTATCAGCGTTGATGGTCAGCCTTACACCGTGACCGAAGTCACTTTCGCTTCGCCCTCGGCGCGCGGCGCGTCAACGATGGTGCGCACACGGCTCAGACACCTGCTGAGTGGCGCGGTACTCGAAAAATCATTCAAGACGAGCGAGAAGTTTGAGGAATGCGATGTCGAACTGACGCCGGCCTCGTTTCTGTATGCCGACGGCGCGGGCTTTCATTTCATGGATGAAAGCACCTACGACAACTTCGCTTTCACGACCGAACAGATTGGCGATGACCGCTTCTATCTGAAAGACGGCCTGACCCTGCAGGTGCTCAAATACAACGGCGATCCGGTGTCGCTGCAACTGCCGTCATTCGTCGAACTGACCGTGACCGACACGGAACCCGGCGTGGCGGGCAACAGCGCGTCAGGCGGCACGACCAAGCAGGCAACCGTCGAGACCGGTTTGCAGGTGCGCGTGCCGCTTTATATCAAAGAAGGCGAAGTCATCCGCGTCAGCACACAATCAGGCGAATTCGATGGCCGCGCGTAATCGCGCCGGACTGGGAGGCTGACGGGGCCGGCGCGGTCATTGAAAAAAAGCTGATTTGTGGTGCGCTTGTTTCGTTCTTTCCGTTTGTCTCGTATGCTCTCTGCTTACATCCGACTTCAATCTTTCATCCTCAATGTTCGCAACTCATCATGACTTTTGAAACGTGGTTCCAATCGCTGCACGCCGGGATTCCCATTAACTCCGCGCTCGCCGTTCTGCGGCTGACTGACGAAGGCGCGACGGTTCCGTTCATTGCGCGTTACCGCAAGGAACAGACCGGCAACCTCGACGAAGTCGCCATTCAGCAAAGCATTGACGCAAAGGAACGCTGGGATGAAATCATCAAACGTCAGTCATTCATCGTCGAAGAGATCGAACGCCAGGGCAAACTCACCGATGAGTTGAAAGGCAGAATTCTGACCGCCTTCAACCTCGATTCGCTCGAAGACATTTACCTGCCCTACAAACAGAAACGCAAAACCAAAGCGACAGTGGCCAGGGAAGCCGGCCTCGAACCCTTTGCCGACTGGATCTGGAACTGCGGGCACGGCGCTGAAACGCCGCAACCAGGGCAGACGCTCGAACTGTTTGCGCTGGCGTTTTTCAATGCCGAAAAGAACATCACCGACGCAGCCGCGGCGATTTCGGGCGCGCAGGACATCCTGACCGAGCGTTTAGCTGAAACGCCGGAACTGCGCGAACACACGCGCAAAACTGTCTTTGAGCGCGGCGCGGTCAAAACCGGCAAAGCTGAAAAAGCGAAACCGCACAGCAAGTATGAACGCTACTTCGATTATCACGAGCCGGTCGCGTCGCTGCTCAGACCTGAAAATTCGCACCGCTACCTGGCGATGCGGCGCGGGTGGATGGAGGAGGAACTGGCGCTCAATGTCGGCGGCTATACCGGCGAAGGCGCGGCTGATGAAAATTATGACGCGGCGCTCACAGGCAGGTTCGAGCATGCGGCCTGCACGGTGCCTGCTGCGCCGGGCGCTGACGTGCTGCTCAAAGCGGCGCGCCTGGCGCTGAAGGCTTACGTCCTGCCGAGCATCGAAACCGAAGTTCATCGCGCGCTCAAGGATGTCGCCGACGAAGCCGCGATCAAAGTCTTTGCTGAAAACGTGCGCAGGCTGCTGCTTGCGGCACCGTTCGGCCCGAAAGCGGTGCTGGGCGTGGACCCCGGCATTCGCACCGGCTGCAAGCTCGCCGTCGTTGACGATTCGGGCAAGTACGTCGCTTCGACTGTGATGCACCTGCAATCGAAAGGCGAGCAGGAACACGCCCGGAAGCTGCTCGGTGAAATTGTCAGGAACGGCCACATTCGCGCCATCGCCGTCGGCAACGGCACGGCGGGCCGCGAAACCGAAAGCTTCGTGCGCGAAGTGATGAAGGAAGCCGGCCTGACGGTGCCGGTCGTGATGGTCAATGAATCGGGCGCGAGCGTGTATTCGGCGAGCGA
This sequence comes from uncultured Heliobacteriaceae bacterium, assembly GCA_964457105.1. Taxonomy (GTDB): domain Bacteria; phylum Acidobacteriota; class Blastocatellia; order RBC074; family RBC074; genus DASRDU01. The sequence continues at coordinate 3,694 of CAYWDW010000375.1, read as the reverse complement.
AGCCGCGCGCGAAGAGTTTCCTGAGCTTGATGTCACGGTGCGCGGCGCGATTTCGATTGCGCGCCGCCTGCAGGATCCGCTGGCTGAACTCGTCAGGATTGATCCGAAATCAATCGGCGTCGGGCAGTATCAGCACGACGTGTCGCAATCCGCGCTGAAAAAAGGCCTCGATCTGGTCGTTGATTCGTGCGTCAATTCGGTGGGCGTGAATCTCAACACGGCGTCGTATCACCTGCTCGAACACGTGTCGGGCATCGGGCCGGCGATGGCCCGCAAGATCACTGAGCATCGCAACACCAAAGGCCTGTTCACGTCGCGGCAGCAGTTGCTTGAAATTCCGCGCTTCAGCAAAAAAGCCTTTGAGCAGGCCGCCGGATTTCTGCGGATTCCCGGCAGTTCGCATCCGCTCGACAACACGGGCGTGCATCCCGAACGCTACGCGCAACTCGAAGCGCTGGCCGCGCGGCTCGGCAGGGATGTCAAAGACCTGACCGGCTCCGGCGTGGCGCTGGTCAGAGAGTCCCCGGAGTTCAGAGCCGAGGTTGGTGAATTCACCTTTGCCGACATCGTGCAGGAGCTGGCAAAACCGGGCCGCGACCCGCGCGAAGAATTTTCGGCCTTCGCTTTCCGCGAAGACATTCACACGCTCGCCGACCTCAAACCCGGTCTGAGCTGTCCGGGCATTGTGACGAACGTGACCAACTTCGGCGCGTTCGTTGACATCGGCGTGCATCAGGACGGGCTGGTTCACATTTCGCAGCTTGCTGATCGTTTCGTCAAAGACCCGCGCGACGTGGTCAATCCTGGCGACCGCGTCACTGTGCGCGTGCTTGAAGTCAACCTCGAAAAAAATCAGATCGCGCTGACGATGAAAAAAGCGGCGCGCAACGAAGCCGAAGCAGCAGGACCAAAATCCGCCGAACGTCAGGCCGCCGGTCAGCATCGCCCGCCGCAATCGCGCGGCAGGGAGCCGAAACGCCGCGATGACGACCGCCCATCATCCGGTGGATTCAACAATCCTTTCGCTGAAGCTCTGGCGAAACTGAAGAAGTAATCGCAGTATCACAGGCGTCATCACAAACAACATTCTCAACTCTCCATTCTCCATCTTCCATTGAGCTGCATTCGTCAGGTCGGCTGCACAATAATGGAAAATGGAAAGTTGAGAATGGAGTCTGGTCGCTGGTCACAGTTCCTCAACAACGGAGGTTAGTAACGAAATGATTTCAGGTTGCCCCCGTCATTATCGGCGCTGGTTATTGTCATTCATCATCGTTTCAGTGTCAGTCAGCTTCACGACGGCGACGGCGCAGCAATACAGCGCGTCGCTGTATCAGAATCTGCGCTGGCGCAACATCGGCCCGTTTCGCGCCGGACGCACGGTGGGCGCGGTCGGCATTGCGAATCAGCCGAATGTCTTTTTCATCGGCGTCAACAACGGCGGCGTGTGGAAGACGACTGACGCCGGGCGGACGTGGCAGCCGATCTTTGACGATCAGCCGACAGGTTCCATCGGTGATCTGACCGTCGCGCCTTCAAACCCGGACATCATTTACGTCGGCAGCGGTGAAGGGCTGCCGCTGCGGCCTGATTTATCGGTCGGCGATGGCGTCTACAAATCAACCGATGGCGGCAGGACGTGGCGCAATATGGGCCTGCGCGACGGGCAGCAGATCGGTTCGGTGATCGTTGATCCGAAAGATCCGAATCGCGTCTTTGTCGCGGTGTGCGGTCATCCCTTCGGCCCGAATCAGGAGCGCGGCGTCTTTCGTTCGCTCGATGGCGGCGAAACGTGGCAGAAGGTTTTGTACAAAGATGAAAACACCGGCGCGATTCAGGTTGAATTCGATCCGACAAACCCGCAGGTCGTGTATGCCGATCTGTTTGAGGTGCGGCACGGCCCCTGGGAAAACGGGCAGTGGCAGGGTCCGGGCAGCGGCCTGTACAAATCAACCGACGGCGGCACGACGTGGCGGCAACTGACCAGGGGCCTGCCGACTTTTGAGCAGGGCCTGGGCCGCATCGGCATCGGCATTGCCCGCAGCAACCCGCAGATCATTTATGCGACGGTTGACGCAAATCCGCAGGTCGGCGGCATCTATCGCAGCGATGACGCGGGCGAATCGTGGCGGCGCGTGAGCAGCGATCAGCGCACGTGGGGACGCGGTTCAGATTTCGCTGAAATCAAGCCGCACCCGAAAAATCCTGAGATCGTCTTTGTCGCCAACATTGCGAGCTACAAATCAACCGATGGCGGCAAAACGTGGACGGGCTTCAAGGGCGCGCCGGGCGGCGACGATTATCATCGCATCTGGATCAACCCGGAGCAGCCCGACATCATGCTGTTCGCCAGCGACCAGGGCGCAACGATCACGGTCAACGGCGGCGAAACGTGGTCCTCGTGGTACAACCAGCCGACGGCGCAGATGTATCACGTCATTACTGATAATCGCTGGCCCTACTGGGTCTACAGCGGACAGCAGGAGAGCGGTTCGGCGGCGGTGGCGAGTCGCGGTGAATACGGCGCGATTACGTGGCGCGACTGGCGCACGGTCGGCGTTGAGGAATACGGTTACGTCGCGCCGGACCCGCTCAATCCCGACATTACTTACGGCGGCAAGATCACGCGCTTTGACTGGAAGACGGGGCAGGTGCAGAACATTGCGCCCGAAGCGGTCAGAAGCGGCAAATATCGCTTTCTGAGAACTGCGCCCGTCATCTTTTCGCCGGTGGATAAAAAGACGCTCTATTATGCCGGCAACGTGCTGTTCAGGACGATGAATGGCGGCGCTTCGTGGGAAGTCATCAGCCCGGACCTGTCGCGCGAAAAGTACGACATCCCCGACAGCGTCGGCGTTTATCGCAAACCCGAAATGGCGACGATGCCGCGACGCGGCGTGATTTACACGGTGGCACCTTCAAACAAAGACCTCAGCACCATCTGGGTTGGCACTGATGACGGGCTGATTCACCTGACGCGCGACGGCGGAAAAAACTGGCAGAACATCACGCCGCCCGAACTGAAATCGTGGATGAAAGTGTCGCTGATGGACGCTTCGCATTTTGACAACGACACGGCTTATGCGGCGATCAACACGCTGCGGATTGATGACCTGCGCCCGCACATTTACCGCACGCACGACGGCGGCAGCACGTGGCAGCGCATTACCAATGGCATTCCTGACGGCACGATTGTCAACGTCGTGCGCGAAGACCCGGTGCGCAAAGGCCTGCTCTATGCCGGGACTGAACAGGCGGTTTATGTCTCGTTCGATGACGGCGAACACTGGCAGCCATTGCGGCTGAATATGCCTGCGACTTCGATTCGTGACCTGGTCGTCAAGGATGATGACCTCGTCGTCGGTGTGGTTGGGCAGCGAGTACAGCTCCTCGCGGCTGGCGCGGTCGAGGTCGCCGCCGCGGGCCAACAGCTCGGTCAGCGCGGCGTGGGTCTCGGCCGAGATGTCGCCGGTCGCGAACAGATCGTCGAGGTCTTCCTGCGACTCGACGTCGATGAACGCCTCGTAGGGGGCGGCGATCGCCACCGTCGGGAGCATCAGCGCGACGGCCGCCGCCAGCGCGCGCATCAATCGCATGTCACCACCGTGCAAGCAGACCACATTCCGCGGCCGGCCGCCCGGGCCGCGGCCTCGAGGTTTTCGAACTCGACGTGGCGGGCCGTGCCGGCCGGCGG
>CAYWDW010000374.1:0-5878 GCA_964457105.1 uncultured Heliobacteriaceae bacterium | reverse complement strand
GCTTTCGGTATCAACTTCAACCGGGCGGATGCGCCCGCGATGCGTCGCCGGATCGGCCACGTCACTGAACGGAGTCGGATGGAATTCACCGCCCAGCACGGTAATCATCGCGCCCGATCCGCCGCGCAGCAGGTAATTGACGGCGGCGTAGCCCATGTCGCGGGCGTATTCGGCGTCATACGGAATCGGCTGAGCGCAGCGCAGTTCATATCCGATGGTCTTGTCAACCACCGTCACCCTGATGTCACGCGAGGCCAGCCGGGCTTCGACTTCGCTTTTGATCTTGCGGCCCAGGTCAATTTCGGTGACGCGAATGTTGCCCTGCGCGTCGCGGTCCACGTCCTGCAACTCGACGACCTCTTCGTGACTGAAGCGTTCGACGAGGGCTTCAGACAGCAGGGCGACGCCGTGATTGCGGCCCATCGCGCGGCGCTTGATAATGGCACCTTCGATAATGTCGGCAATGTCATCAAGGCTGATGGTCGGTTGCATAAACTCTTCGGGAATGACCACGCAGGTCGCGCCCGCCGCTTTGCCGATGCCGAGCGTCAGGTGTCCGGTCGGGCGACCCATCGTCACGCCGATATACCAGCGGCCAGTGGTTTTGGCATCTTCCATCAGGCTTTTGACCAGCCCGACGCCGACGTGCCGCGCGGTTTCGTAACCGAGCGTCGAAACCGGCAGCGGCATCCACAGATCGTTATCAATGCTTTTGGGGATCAGCACCACTTTGATTGCGCCGCGTGATTCGTGTTCAAGCGCGACGGCGCTGCTGACGGCGTCATCGCCGCCGACGATGACGAGCGAATCAATGTCGAGTTTTCTGAGCGCGGCGACAGTGTTTTCCAGGCTCTGCCGATCACGCGAAATATCCACGCGCGACGAACCGAGATGGACGCCGCCGTCCAGGTGAATGCGCGAGACTTCATCAATCGTCAGCACGTGCTGTTCATCGGTGTAGCGCTGCGCCAGCCATTCAAAGCCGTCGTGAAAGCCAATCGGCGTGTGGCCGAGCTTGATCGCTTCGATGGCCACTGCCGCGATGACTCCGTTGGTTCCGGGGGCCGGCCCCCCGCCGATCAGGATTCCGATTTTTCTGCTTGCCATAAGATAGTGGTTAGTGGGCAGTGGTTGGTGGTTAGTGAAGAGTGAAGAGTGAAGAGTGAAAGAACTGATGAATCTTCTGGCTTTCCACTCTTCACTGCCCACTAACCACTAACCACTGCGTTCATGCTCCTGATTGAACTGAGCCTTTGAGGTACTCGAATTTTTCGCAGAAGGCGTCAACGGTCAGGTTGGCCGCGTGGGCGAGCTTTTCGACCCAGGCCGAATATTCAAAGTCGTCAGCGCCCAGCCGAATCATATATTCGCGGGCGACGCGGTAACTTTCGCTGTTCGGATCAACGTTGCGAACTCTGGTCCTGCCGGTGACCGGATCACGAATGTCGTTGAATGAAATCGGAATCATCCGGCCCCCCTGCACGCTGACCATCGCGCCGCTGCCGCCGTTGATCAGAAAGCGCACGGCGCTGTAGCCGAGGTCGCGGCAGTAGGCGGCGTCAAACGGAATCGGATCGGCGCAGCGCAGTTCGTAGCCGATGTTCTTGTTCGTAATCGTCAGTTTGATGCCGCGCTGCGCAAAGCGTCCGGCGAGTTCCGCCTTGACCTTGCGCGCCAGATCAATTTCGGCAAAGCGGATGTGGCCGTGTTCGTCGCGTTCGATGTCCTGCAAATCGGCCAGTTCCTGCGGGTCGAGCTTTTCAATCAGCCCTTCGGCGAGGATGGCGACGCCGTGATAGCGGCCCGCCGCGCGACGTTTGATGATCGAGCCTTCGATGATGTCGCAGATTTGCGCAAAGGGAACGGTCTCCTGCTCGAACTCTTCGCGGATCAGCGTCAGCGTCACGCCGGCGGCTTTGCCGATGCCGAGCGCGAGGTGCCCGGCCTGCCGTCCCATCGCCACGACGATAAACCAGCGTTTGGTTGAGCGCGCATCCTCCATCAGATTGCGGACCAGTTCGACGCCCATATGCCGCGCCGTCTGAAAGCCGAAAGTCGGAATGTGATTCGGCAGCGGCAGGTCGTTGTCAATCGTCTTGGGGACGTGGACCGCGCGAATCGCGCCGCCTGATTTTTCAGCCACGCTGCGCGATGAAAAGGCCGTGTCGTCGCCGCCAATCGTCACCAGATGCGTCACGCCCAGCGCGCGCAGCGAATCAACCACCGCGCGCAGGTGCTGGTCCTGGCGGGTCGGATTGTCGCGCGCCGTGCCCAGAATCGAGCCGCCCTGCAAATGGATGCGCGACACATCTTCAATGCTCAGCGGACGGACTTTCGAAATGTCTTCGCGCATCAGGTGCTTGAAGCCTTCCTGCACGCCCAGCACTTCAAAGCCTTCATTGATGGCCTCAATCGTGGCCGATGAAATTACTGAATTGATGCCGGGAGCGGGGCCGCCGCCGACAATGATCGCCAGTTTGCCTCGTGGTGGCATGTGATTGCTCCTGAAATGTCATGCGGTTGGAAGAAGGGGAAGATTGTAACCAGGCAGGCGGTGATTGACCAGCCGCGTCACTTCACCGAAAGATCAAAAAATGTTATGACCCGTTCAGCACACAGCCGGTCGGTTGCACGACAGCAGGCATCGGACGCGCAAAATACAACGCCCGGCGGGCAGCGCTGCTTTTATGTCTGCTGCGTCTTTAGCGCTGAACGGCCTGTCTGACGCTCAGGTATTTTTCAATCCACGCAAATTCGCGTTTCATTTTGTCGAGTTGATAACTCGGCACCGTCAGCCCGTGTCCCTGGTCGGGATAGATGACCAGTTGCACCGGGACGCCGGTGCGTTTGAGCGTGCGGTAACTTTCGAGCGATTGTGCGAGTGGTACGCGCGCGTCCTTTTCGCCGTGAAACATCAGCGTCGGCGTCTTTGCCTGCGGCAGATAAGTCAGCGGTGAAAGTTCATCGTAAGCTTTGCGATTTTCCCAGGGCGTGCCGCCGTGCAGTCGTTCGCGCTGCGCCTGAATGTCAGCCGTCGCCCAGTAAGACACGGCATTCGACAGGCCCGCCCCATAAGCCGCGCACCGGAAGCGACTGGTGTGGCCGATCATCCAGCCGCCCAGATACCCGCCGTAACTCCACCCGGCAATGGCCAGGCGGTTTTCATCCACAAAGCCGCGCCGGATCAGTTCATCAATGCCGCTCAGGATGTCTTCGTAATCAACTTTGCCAATCGCCAGTTTGTTGGCCTGCGCGAATTTTGCGCCGTAATTCGACGAGCCGCGAAAGTTGGGCATAAAGACCGCGTACCCCTGCCCGGCATAAACCTGCGGAAACGCGCTCCACGACGCATTGAAGTTGCGGGTGTAAGCGCCTTCCGGCCCGCCGTGAATGTAAGTCAGCAGCGGATAACGCCGACCGCTTTCATAACCGACCGGGTAAATCAGCAGCCCTTCGATTTCAGCGCCGTCAGGCGATTTCCATTTGATTGCATCGGTGCGACCGAGCGCGAACGATTCAACCTGCGGATTGAGTTTCGTCAGTTGAAAGAAGACCGGATTGCGCGCGCTGATGGTCATCACTTCCGCAGCCATCATCGGATTTTCGTGAATAAAGACGGCCTGATAACCATCCCACGTCGCCGAAGTCAGCAGGTTCGTTCCTTCGCCGTTCGTCACCGGCACCAGCCCCTTGTCCGATAAATCAGTCGTGAAGATGTGCGAATTGAGGCCGACATCAGCCGTAAACAGCAGGCGATAACTGTCACCCGCCCAGCGGTAAGTGCGAATGTAACCATCAAAGCCGCGCGCCAGCACGCGCGGTTCACCGCCGCTTGTTGGAACCACGTGAATGCGTTCAGGCCCGGCGTTCAGGTCGCCGTCGGCTTTGGCCAGAAAAGCGATCTTCTGCCCGTCGGGTGAAAAGCGCGGCTGCGATTCCGCGCCGGGCTGACTGGTGATCTGCCGCGACTGCGCCGTGTCGTAAGGCGCCTCGGTCAGCTTTGCCGGCGTAATGAAAATTTCAGTCGTCTGATTGTCAGCGAGTTTCGGCGTGCTGCGGGCGGTAAAAACAATCTGCGTGCCGTCGCGTGACCAGTCGAAAGCCGTGATGTGGCGGCGGCCTTTGGTGAGTTGTCTGATTTCCCTGGTGCTGACATTGACCAGCCACAGTTGCGCATAACGGTAATCTTCGTCAACCACGACCGGAGGCTTGTTTGGCGGTTTGACCTTTTCGTCCGGGCGCGGCTCATCGGCCATGAAGGCAATGAAACGCGCGTCAGGCGACCAGGCGAAATCCTGCACGGCAGTCGGGTGCGAAGTGAGCTGCTGCGCTTCGCCGCCCGTCAAACTGAGCAGATAAATCTGCGCGCGGTCGGTTGCGCCGCGCTCGGACAGGAACGCAATGTTGCGCGCATCGGGCGACCAGCGCGGGTGATCGTCACGTTTCGGATTGAAAGTGAGCCGCACCGCCGGTTGAAAGAACTCAGTCGCGGTCAGCCACAAATCCGAATTGAAGCGGTCGGCCTCACGATCCCACGAAGTGACGACAAAGACCGTGCGGCGAATGTCGGGCGACACCTGGGCATCGCTGGCGCGATTGATGGCCACCACGTCATCAGGCGTCATCGGGCGTTTCGTCTGAGCGGCGGTGTTGAGGCTGCACAACGACAGGAGCAGCGCAATAAATAAGGGGAATCTGTTGGTCATAGGTCGCGAATAAATGTCTGGCGGATTGATCAGGGCACGAAATGAACCGGACGCTGGGAATGCAACATAGCCGGACTGGCAGGGCGCGGTCAAACCTTTTTGCGCCAGGCCTGTGCCTGCGCCTGGGTACGCACGCTTCCAGCGTGCTGATATTTTTCTACAGCCCGTCAGGCCGAGATCCAGTACGCTGGAAGCGCGCGTACCCAGGCGCAGGCCGGACCTGCGGCGGCTCAGCTCCGGCCTCAGTAAACATCGAGGTCTTTGCCGCTGATGACCCTGCCGCTGTAACCCTGCCTGATTTCATCGAGCAGGTCGTCCTCGCTCGTTCCCCAGAACAACTGATGATAAAGCACCAGCAGCTTTGGTTTCGCCTTCGTTGCCAGGGCCGCGAGTTCCGCCGTCGAAGTGTGATAGGCCGCGTGATAACGCTGCCATTCGGGCGGGCGCTTTTTGAATCCGGCCTGCGAATAGACTTCGTGAATCAGCACGTCGCAGCCATTGCAGTTTTCAATCACTGCCTCGCTCGGCGCGCTGTCGCCTGAAATCACGATCACGCGATCAGGCGTTTCAAAGCGATAACCAAAGGCTTCCTTCCATTGGCCGTGCCTGACCGGAAAGGCTTTGACCGTCACGTTGCGGTCCTGGTAAACCACGCCCGGTCTGATTTCGTGTGCGTTGACGCGCCAGCCGGTCTTGTTTGACGGCTCGCCGCCGTGCAGTCGAAGCTGAATGTCCTGCGCGTAGGCTTTGACAATGTGATCGGCCATCGCGCGCGTGCCACGCGGGCCGTAAAGTTCGAGCGGTTCCGTTCGTTCCAGCACCCAGGGCGTGAGGATCAGATCGGCGAGTCCGACGGTGTGATCCGAATGCAGGTGCGTGGCAAAAGCAATGCGGAGTTTATTGACCGCCAGTCCTTTGACGCCGTGGCGAAAGGCGGCTGAAGCGCGCCGCACCACGCCGGGGCCGAAATCAACCAGGTAAGGCGTGTCATTGACGACGATCGCAACTGACGGCCCGGCGCGATCAGGATCGGCATTGGGCGTGCCGGTGCCGAGCATCACTACCTGAGTCCGACCTGTTGCCGCGGATGTTGTTTGCACCGCTCCGGCATGGTGCGACTGTGCGGGCAGCAAAGCCGCGATCAGCGACAGCGCGATCAATAACCAGAAGCA
>CAYWDW010000373.1:3948-5878 GCA_964457105.1 uncultured Heliobacteriaceae bacterium | reverse complement strand
TGAACGATGGCAAGGGCGCGACGTGGGCCGTCAAGGCTGATAAAGCAGGCAAAAGTTATTACCTCTTTCATCTGGCCGGGCCGAAATCCGACACGCCGAAAAAGTTCTACACTTATCGCGTGAAGGATGGTCAGATGACCCAGGTCAGCACGCCCATTCCGATCATCGCCGATCTCAATCAGAAGGACAGCTACACGATTGAACTGCAGGTGCGCGGCTATCGCATGCAGCACTGGATCACCTCAAATTCGACGGGTGAGAAACTTGACCTCGGCATTTACACCGACATCAGCGACACGAAAAACAATTATCTGTACGGCACATTCGGCTTTCGCGCCCTGCACGGCGAAACCTTCACCGTGGATGAATTCACCATTCAGCCGACGAAGGAGAATGAGAAAGTTGAAGGGCAGTGACTCTCAGGAACCTGTCTTTTGCCCAGGCCGTATTTCCCTCCGATGACGAAGAAAACCCGCTATCAGCAAGTGGTCAGCAAACAGGGCGCCGGAACTCCGCTCAAGGCGGGCGGTGGCGCAGTGGCTGACTGGTTCAAAAAAGACATTTCGCGCCGCACCGCGTCGCAGCGCATCGGCAAGGGCCTGGCCTGGACCGCCGCGCTGGGCGCTGTCGGCGTGACGGTTTATAAAATCGCAGGCAGCGGCGACCAGGAAGTTGACAAGGACTCGCTTGAACTGCAGAAGCAGGAAGGCTGGAACGTCGGATCAACCGACCGTCAGCTTGCCTGGTCTGTGCCGGGCGCGGTTCCGGCTGACAGCCTGGGGCAGACGAACTGGAACACTTACCTTGATCCGAATCGCCTGATTGCGGCCTATCAGCCCGCGAGTTCGCAGTGGCAGCCGTTCTTTGTGCCGACGCTGATGCAGAGCCTCGCGCAGCCGTCGCTGCGTTCGCAGATGAAACTGTTTCTGACGCCGGAAATGTCTGAGACGCGGCAGCGCGCTGCCGGCTTGCGCGAACTGCTCGCGCAGGCAGAGAACGCCGCGCAGACTTTGATTATTGCCGATCTTGACGGCCCGGCCTCGGTCGCGCTCGGTTCAGAACTGGCTGACACCGTGCAACTGGTCCCGGCGTTTGACAACTGGCCGCACCCGCTCGGCGTGGTGCGTTCGCACGAAACGCTGGCCGCACTGACTTATTACGCCGCTGAAGTCGAACAGAAAAAAGCGAAGCTCAAGGACCAGGCTCCGGCCATGCTGCTGCTCGATCATCAGCGCCTGAGCGATTACAAGGATGCCGACAATCAGTTCGACAATCGCTGGCTGGCCAAAGTGCCGCCGCCCGATCAGCTCAAACAGCGCGGCGTGTCGAGCCTGATTTATCTGGTGCGCGACGAAACTCAGAAAGAGGAGCTTGACGACCTCAACGATGATTTCGTGGCGTATGAAAAGAACGGCATCAACGTCAGGATGCTGCGTCTGTCTGATTTCAAGCCTTACGATCAGGAAGTCACCGTCGCGCAGCCGACCGGCACGCCGGCGGTGATTCGTGAGCGGCACTATTATTATGGCGGCTCGCCGCTTTATCACTGGTGGTTTTACAGTCACTACTTTTATCGTCCGTATCCGACGGTGTACGTTTACAGCGGAGGCCGCAGCCTGCCGCTCGCGCGTCCGTCCACACCGCCGCCACCGCCACCGGTTTCATATCGTCCGGTGTCGCGTCCGACGATCTTTGCCGCTTCGCGCGTCGGCGGCAATGCGAGCGGCGTGGGCCGCAGCCGCCCAAGCGGGTTTGGCCGCACGAGCGTCCGCGTCGGCAGCAATGGCCGCGTGACGGGGACGCGCTCCGGTCGCTCAGGTTCTTACGGGCGCAGCGGCGGCGGCTGGTTCGGCGGATGAGACAATTACAGATTTGAGATTGCAGATTGCAGATTGCAGATTGAAAAATGCGACCTGCGTTTGCTGGTGTA
>CAYWDW010000373.1:0-3848 GCA_964457105.1 uncultured Heliobacteriaceae bacterium | reverse complement strand
AGATTGCAGATTGCAGATTGCAGATTGAAAAATGCGACCTGCGTTTGCTGGTGTATTTTCCGCAAATCTGCAATCTCAAATCTGCAATCTGCAATCTGCAATCTCAAATGACATTCACCCGATGACTACTGGAACATACCTGCTTGTCATGCTGGTCTTTGCGCTGCTCTTTGCGGGCGGGCTGTATCTGGCGCGGCGCAATCCGAATCAGGGCAAGATCAGCGAAGGCCGTCGCGCCTTTCTCGGCGGCAGCCTCAGCAACGAAGGTCAGCACGCCATCTTTTTCGGCCTGCAGATCGCCATTCAGATTTTCGGCAGCGATCAGTTGCGCGCGCAGCTTGCCCGCCTCATCAGTGCTGAAGATGACACCGACTCGGCGCAGGAAAAACGCCGCTTCATGAAATCCGTCGCCGCGCTGTTGCAGGAAAATCAATACGCCTGGGAATACGGCTTCTGGGAATCCGACCACGAAGCCGAAAGCGCGATCAGCAGTTTCAATCAGTGGCGCAACGAAATCGAAGCCTCGATGGCGACTGAAAGCGACGAACTCGGCAGCGAGGTGGACCGGCTGCACCGTTTTTCAGATCAGAAGGAATTTCTGATCGTGACGATGCTGCTGCTGCTCGATAACCGCGATGAGCCGGTTGCGGATGACGAAGGCGATTACGCCTTTCGTCCGACTTACGCCCAACTGGCCGCGCCGTTCCGTCACGTGACCGAAGGCTTTGCTGAAAGCGAAATGTGGACGCCGGCGACCTTTGCCCGGCTGCTCGACGCCATCCGCGCCCTTGATCCGCGCGTCATCGAACGCGACGGCATCTACGTTTATCCCGGCACCGAACAGGACGGCCTGTCTTACGCCGACCTGATCGGCGATGAAGGCTGGAAGTATCTGACCGATCACATGCTGCGATCCTGAGCCTCAGCGAGTAAACTTGAACCGATCAGCGATCAGCCACCGCAGATGAGCGACGCAGGCAAATCCAAAGTCTATGATCAGGCGGGTAAATTCCTCAGCGATCACGACCCGGTCGGTTTTCTGCGACTGCTCGGCGCCATCAGGTCTGATGAAAACGTCACGGTCGAAATCCTCGAATGTGAACTGGTGACGCCTGCGCGCGCGGTGGATCAGCTTTTTCGCGTGACTGACGAACGCGGTTCGCGCCTGGTTCACGGCGAAGTGCAGACGCACTGGAAGGGGGCTGTGCCGTCGCGCGTGGCCGATTACGGAGCGCGCATTTACCTGCTCACGGGGGAGTCGGTCGAAAGTTACGTGCTGGTGCTGCTCAATGACTCTGCCGCGCCGTCTGCCCCGCCTGCTGCCGAAATTCGCGCCGGAGATTTGTATATCAGCAAAGGCTACCGGCTGATTCGCCTGTGGGAACTGGATGCGGGCGAGTGGCTGGCAGTCGGCCATCCATACCTGTGCCCGCTGCTGCCACTGATGCACGACAGTGAAAATTACCTGACGGCTGCCATCAAAAACATCCTGACTCTGCCCGATGAACATCAGCGCGCCGAACTGACCGCCTATTTTGCGATCATGAGCGGCCTGCGCTATGATCGCCGCGTCATTGAAATCATTCTGAAGGAGGCTGTCATGCATATCCCACTCGAATTGATGCAGGCATCAAGCATTGGCCGCGCCTGGCTTGAACAATGGCGCGAAGATGGACTTGAAGAAGGACGTGAAAAAGGACGTGAAGAAGGGCGTGAAAAAGGACGTGAAGAAGGCCGGGAAGAAGGGCGCGCTGATGCGGTGCGTGAGATGGTGCGGCGGGCGGCAGCAAGATACCTGCCTGGTTTTGAAATCGGCCCGGAACTCGAACGCATTGCCGATCTGGAAGCCCTCGAAGATTTGTGCCTGACGATGCATGAGTTGCCTGACGCAGTCGCTTTGCAGGCCAGGCTGGCGGCGCTTCAACCATCAGCCGAATGATGGCTCCACACCGCAGATGCTGTCTTTCGTTACTGGTCTGGCTGCTTGTCGCCGGGCCTGTCTTTTCACCGGCTCAGACCGGTCCCCGCACAGTTTACCTGCCTTACGACGAAGCGCGTCCGCTGCTGACGCAGCTTGATGAAGCTCTGCCTGCCGCATTGAAGAATCAGCAATCTGACGCAATGCCGCAGGTCTGGGCCGCCTGGGTGGCCCGGCACGATGCCGAAGTGCGGGCGCGCCTGGCGCAGGGCGATGTTGACACGCTCATCAACTTTCTGCTCTTTGGCGCTTCGTTTACAAAACAGCCGCGACTGACCGCGTCGGCACTGGTGCAACTGAAAAAAGAACTGGCTGACGGCGTGACCGGAACCGACGTGACCGCTGTTTTTGAGGCTCGCATGACGGATCTCGTCGCGGGGCTGGCTGCGCCTGGGACGAATGAACGGCTGTTATTTTTGCGGCACCTGGTGCAGCAGCAGAAACAGCAGGCGACTACTGCCGGACGCACAAAGCTCAAAGCTTATCTGCGTGAGAATCTGCGACGCATCATCAGTGAAAATGAAGGCTATGCCCGCACGCTCGAAGCGGCGCGGTTGCAGGGCGGCGCGAGCGAAGAGTTCATTGAAAGGTCGAAGCTCTATCGTCGGCGCGGGCTGTCGCTTGACACTTCGCTGATGCCGAACTTTGCCATTGAGGAATCATTGAAGGCGCTCAAAGGTCGCGGACTGCTCGCGGCGGGCAGCGTGCGTCGCGTGGCCGTGATCGGGCCTGGGCTCGATTTTGCTGACAAGGCCGGCGGGTATGATTTTTATCCTGAACAGACGATTCAGCCCTTTGCGCTGATTGATTCGCTGCGGCGTGTCGGGCTGGCCAAAGGCGATGCGCTGCAACTGATGGCGTTCGACATCAGCCCGCGCGTGCTGGCGCATCTGGCCCGTGCCCGTCAGCGCGCGCGCCGTGGACGGGGCTACACCGTGCAACTGCCGCTTGATGCCCAGGTTTCGTGGCAGCCCGGAGCGTGGCGTTACTGGCAGCAGTTCGGAGATCAGACTGGCCATGAAGTGAAGCCGCTTGCGCCGCCTGCCGGAACTGGCGCACTGAAGCTGCGCGCGGTCACGATTCGTCCTGAAGTGGTGGCGCGCATCAGTCACGCTGATCTCAATATTGTGCTGCAACGGCTCCGTCAGGCTGAGCCGTTTGATCTGATCGTGGCCACCAACATTCTGGTCTATTACGACGAGTTCGAGCAGAGCCTTGCGCTCAGCAATATTGCCGCCATGCTCAGGCCCGGCGGATTCCTGCTCTCAAACAACGCGCTGCTCGAACTGCCCGGCTCGCCGATGAAATCGGTTGATTACCTGAGCGTCGCCTATTCTGACCGCGCGACCGATGGCGATCATATTGTCTGGTATCAGCGACAACCCTGACGGTCACTGAAACATCTGCCGGGCAGTCCTGACAGGCTGCCTGGATGCAGTGATCGTGCAACTGACGACAGCTTCCGGTGTGCATTACTTTTGAAGTTATGACGACGCACAAACTTTACTGGCACGATGCCCGGCAGACCAGCTTCACGGCTCAGGTCGCAGATGTTCTGGTGCAGGGCGATCAGCGTTTTCTGCTGCTCGATCAGACGGCCTTTTATCCTGAAAGCGGCGGGCAGCCCGCTGACCGGGGAACCATTGGCCAGGCTGCGGTCACGGATGTTTCGATCAATGATGACGGGCAGATTCTGCATCGCGTGACCGGCCATGCTGACTTTGCCGTTGGCGACGAAGTGGCGGGCGTGGTTGACGCGGCGCGGCGCCTGGAAATGACGCAGCAGCACACCGGGCAGCACATTCTCTCGCAGGCTTTCTTTCAGTTGTTCGGCGCTGAGACGCGCGGCTTTCGCATCACGGGCAGCACG
>CAYWDW010000372.1:0-5880 GCA_964457105.1 uncultured Heliobacteriaceae bacterium | reverse complement strand
GCGCGACCGGAACCGGGCGGCGTCCAGCCCGCGCTCTGACAGAAAAATACTTTGTCATCCATCCGCGCTTCCAGCGCCGCCGCGGCAGTGATGGTCTTGAGCGTCGAACCGGGCAGGTAATATTCGTGCAGCGCGCGATTCAGGAGCGGCTTGTTTTTGGCGTCGCTGAAAATTTCCTTCCACTTCACATCGTTGTTGATGTCGTCAGGATCAAAGCTCGGCGCGCTCGCGAGGGCCAGCACTTCGCCCGTTTGCGGATTGAGCACGACGACCGCGCCTTTCCTGCCGGCCAGTTGCGCGGCGGCTTCTTTCTGCAAGTCGTAATCAATCGTCAGCGTCAGGTCTTTGCTGATGGCCAGTTGCTGCTCCTGCGCTTTGTTGTCAATGAATTTGTCCCACCAGCTTCGTTCAGCCTGAGTGACCGGCTGCGCCATCAGGGCGCGTTCAAGCTGCGCATCGCCGCGCATCAGCCCGGAATAACCAATCAGGTGCGCCGCCGCCGCGCCGAGCGGGTAATCGCGGATGATCTGCCCGTTGAGGTAACGATATTTGGCCAGCGCCTTGTGGTAATCGTGATGCCGATCAAAGATCCAGCCGCGCAATCCGGCTTCAGCTTCGCGGCGGTTGCGCTGATCGCGCGCGTTTTTGAGCTGCGCGAAATCTCCGTTTTCACCCAGCGGCCCGGTCGCAAACAGACCCCAGTAAACGTGAAAACCGAACGCCGCCAGCACCAGCAGCGCAAAGGCCCAGCGCACATATTTCAGCCGCGCACTCGTCAGCTTCGGCCCGAAATCATCCGGCAGCGCCGGGTCTTCGGTCGCCTGCGAGCGATACCGCCAGGTTGACAGAAAAATGGCGAACAGAATGACTGACAGGCCGATGATGAAAATCAGTGTGGCAAAGAATGAAAAGCTCATTTGAGTGCGGATGGCAGGAGCCTCGGTTCAACTTTCGTTCGCCGGGCTGATCTCAGTGATGACTTCAATTTCACCAAAGCGCAGCCGGTCGCCGCTGCGAATAATGGTCCGCTCGCCTGAAGTCACCGGCACGCCGTTAACGAAAGTGCCGTTGCTGCTGCCAAGATCGGTCAGCACGACAGCGCCGCCCGGCGTCAGCATCATCGCGGCGTGAATGGAAGAGACAGTTGAATCATCGAGCATCACGCGATTGCTGCGGCTGCGCCCGATGCCGACCGGCGCGGCGCTGCTGCTGAGCGCAAAACGAAAATCGCCGAAGCGGCTGCCGGTGACAGCTTTCAGCAGCACGTCGCCATGCTTTTCAGGCGGCGCAGCGGGCGCGGCCTGTTCCGCTTCGCCTGATGGCCCGCCGTGTCCGGGCGTCGCGGCTTCATCAGGGAAGCGCGCTTTGATGACCAGCCCGCGCGTAAACACATCGAACGTCACCGCGACTTTGACATCACCGACGGTCGCATAGCGGCGGTTATGAATGTATTCGTAAACCGTCGCCCGCAATTCGCGCCGCAAATATTCGACTCGCGGCCTGGTCAGTTGCGAATAAGTTTCGTAATCGTAGCGCAGCTCAATCAGATTCGGTGCCAGGATGCGCGCGCCTTCGCGGCGCAGCTTTTCTTCGATGGCGCGCTCAATCGGCGGAATCAGCGCCGTCAGATCGGTGCGCGGCTGCGGATTGAGCGGACGCCGCAGCGCAAAATCCAGCGTCCCGCCGATGCGCTCAAACAAACGGCGAACAAACGCTTCAAACCGTCCCGGCAATTCCGCCGGTCGTTCCATCATCTCCGCCGGTTTTTCCGATTCACTGTTCATCTTCGCAACAAGAACAAGAACAAGGAGCGCAGGCGTCCCGCCTGCCCGCTTTACATAACAGAAGCTTCAGAAAACATCGCCAGGTGCGTTCGTCAAAAAGGCAGGCGGGACGCCTGCGCTCCTTGTTTATTCATACCGGCGCTGACGCGCGGCTTCAAAAAGAATCACTGCCGCCGCTGCCGCAACATTGATTGAATTGACCGGATGACGAATCGGAATCCGCACCGCCGCGTCGCATTGCTCAAGCAGTTCGGGCCTGAGACCACCGGCTTCATTGCCGAAAAACACCAGAGCCGACTGCCGCCAGTCATAATCATCATAACTGATTTCAGCCTCAGCCGCTGTGGCCACCGTGCGCATGCCTGCCGCGCGACAGGCGGCTAAAACTTCATTCATCCCGGCGCCGTCAGCCAGCGGCAGGCGAAAGGCTGATCCCATTGCGCTGCGCAATGTTTTCGGCGCAAAGGCATCAACCGAACCACGCAGCGCAATCACGCCTGCCGCGCCTGCCGCTTCTGCCGTGCGCACAATCGTGCCGAAATTGCCCGGATCCTGCACGGCATCCAGGCCGACCACCAGCCCCGAACTTTCAGCCGCCGCCCGCAGCGCCTGCGCCACGCTGCATTGCGGTCGCCGCGCCAGCAGCACCAGCCCCTGCGAATTGACCGTATCGCTGACCGCCGCAAGCGCCGCTTCAGTCACCGCATAAACCGGACACCCGCGACGCTGCGCTTCACCGATGACTTCCTGTGCCCGCGCTCCCGGCTCCGGCACGTGAAAACACGCGGCGAGTTCGAGCGCTGAATACACGCACTCCTCGCCGAGCCGTTCGCCTTCGACAAAGATCAGTTCAGGCTCCCTGCCGTCGCGCACGCCCCGCGCCCGCTTGAGATGCTGATTGGCCGGACTGGTGATGAGCATTGCTGGCCGGATGGAACAGGAGTCAGAGCTTGCAGCTACTGACTGACGCTGCGGCGCAGTTCTTCGCGCAGCCGTTCGATTTCAGCCATCTTGTCTTCGATGCGCTGAAAAAGCGGAGCCTGGGTTTTGATGCCTTCGTCAATCAGAAAGGCGGCAGCTTCAGCCCGTGACTTGAAAACTCCGGCGGTCACGAGCCGGTCAATCGCCTCGGATGACGCATCGCTCAGGCGAATCAGCACCGTCGTATCCTTCACATTCATCGCGCGCTCAACCGCGCGGTTGACGGTTTCAGGCACCTTGTTGACCAGATCGCGGAGCGCGTCGGCGAGGTTGAAATCCGTCGTCTCGCCGTGTGCGCCTTCAGGCTGCGGAGCCGGTGTCACTGCTGTTTCGTGTGGATTGTCGGCCATCGTTTCCTCCTTGTAGTAAAGGCGCAAATCGCAATTTGCGCCGTCATTCATCCCCCGCATCATACGAAGCCAGGTCGGGTAAAAGTTGCAAAGTTCACGCTCACCTTACTCGGCCTCGACCAGCGGTTCCATCTTCATAAAGCCCAGCCCGTAAGCGACCAGGCCGTAAGGCAGGCGGCTGAGCTGATCGTTGTAAACCGCGACGGCGTCAACGTAACTTTTGCGCACGGCGGGCAGACTTTTCTGCACAGCCAGAAACTCTTCGTGCAAGCGCAGCCAGGCGTCGTTGGCTTTCAGGTCGGGGTACTGTTCGCCGAGCGTGGCCATCGGCTCAATGGCCATCGTCAGTTCGCGGAAGGCGCTGCGCACAGGCTCCCAGTCGCCGGTGTCTTTGACGTGAGCCAGCGCCTCAGCCAGCGTCTTGCGGGCGCTGCTGACCGGCACCAGCGGCGCCGGTTCAGTTTTGATGACGGCTTTCGCGGTTTCAAGCACCTTCGTCGCGGCTTCACCCTGCTTCGTCATCACCTCAATCACCTTTGCCCAGCCGGTGTCAGCGGTCTGTTTGAAACGGCCCAGTTCGCTTTTGGCGACCGGAAAAAGTTTGTCCGCCGGATAGAACCTGCCGCGATCCTCAAAGGTGTCCCAGCGCCATTTGCCGTTTGCCGGAACGAAAGTCGCCCGGATGGCTTTGGGCTGCCCTGACGCCGCCGAAGTCTTTTCCTTCAGCACCGCCGTTGTTTTGCCATCAGCGGCGACGGTGATTTCACCGACTTCAATAACTTCATCGAGCGCGCCGACGACGTTTGAAACGGGCGATTCATTCTGCTCGATGGCACGCCGGGCCAGCGCGTAATATGTTTCGTCCTTTGTCAGCGGTTCAGGTTTCTGACGGGCAAAGGCCAACTGGCTGGCCACCAGCAGGGCGGCCAGCACAGCAGCCGTGAGCAGGCGCAGATGAGTTTTCAACTTCATCACAAATCTTCCAGTCTGAGGCGGGCATCGGCCTGACGCCACGCGGTTTCAAATTCCCGCTGCACCAGCTTCGCGGCCCCGGTTTTGCCCTGGGCCTTCAGGCTCTCCAGCAGGCCAAAGAGCGAACGGCCATTGCGCGGGTTATGCTCCAGGTCGGCGCGAAAAACCTGTTCAGCGGCAGCGGCCTCGCCCGCGCGCAGCAGCGCCGCGCCGAGCGATTCGCGCACCGGATAATACCAGCCGGGAGGTTCATCGTAATTGAGCGCGTCCTGTGCTGCAACGGCATGCCGCCACGCTTCAATCGCCGCTTTTTTGTCGCCCTTCGCCCACGCCATCCGCGCCGCCAGCGAATGCTCGGCAATCTTCAGCACACTCGCTGCCGTGTTGAGTCCGAACGGCGTTTCGCCCGGCATCTTCCTGATGATTTCAGCGAAAATTTTCTGCTCGCGTTCAGCTTCAGCTAGGTTGCCTTTTTCTGCCGCCGCGACGCCGCGCGCGTAATGCCACACCGTTGCGGTCATCGCCATTGACTGATCCGGCTCCGGCAGTTTCAGAATGTCATCCCATTTCGCAAAGCGCAGCAGCACGAAGATCGGTGACGGCAGAAAGCCCTCGACCATCGGCATGGCTTTCAGGTGTTGCTGCGCGTTCTGCTCAAGTTCGCGCGCGGCGCGTTGCGCTTCACTGAACTGCCCCGTGCGGTTAAATGATTCAACCTGAAAATGCAGGTTGTGGCTGAAATACATCGCCGGATAAGCGCCGTCTGCGCCCGTCGCTTTGATGTATTGCCGGTCAGCATTCGCCGCTTCGATATTGACCTTTGCCGCTTCGGCGTAATCGCCAGTGCGCAGGTAAATGTGACCTGGCATGTGCACCAGATGACCGGCGGCGGGCGCGAGCCGGCCCAGGCGTTCGGCGCTTGGCAGCGCGCGTTCGGGCGTGCGCGAGGCTTCGACGGCATGGATGTAAAGATGATTGGCGCCGATGTGCTGCGGGTCGCGGCGCAGAACTGATTCCAGCACCGCGACAATCTCTTCGGTCCTGCCGAGCGGCTGACCGTCACGCGACCACAGTTGCCAGGGCTGCACATTCATCAGGCTGTCGGCGTACAGCGTCGCCGCGTCCAGGTCGTCAGGAAAATGGCGGGACACTTCGCGCATCGCGGCGCTGTAAGCCGCGCCGAGCTTTTTGACATCGGGGTTTGCTTCCAGCGTGAATCGTTGGCTGATGGCAGCAATGTAAGCGCGTTCGAGATCAGACGCGCCCGCCACAAGCGACTGCGCTTTTTGCACGGCTTCGACCGCGGCTTTCATGCGCGCCGGGTCAATCGCCGGTTCGTTGTAATTCGGCCCGACCGCGAGCGCATAGCCCCACCACGCCATCGCCAGTTGCGGGTCAAGTTCAGCCGCGCGTTTGAATGACCGGGCAGCCTCTTCGTGATTGAAGGCGTAAACGAGCGTCAGCCCCTGGTCAAAAAATTTCTGAGCTTCGGGGTTGTTCGTCGTCACCGGATGGTGATGAGCGCCGAGGCCGGTCATCAGGCGGGCCGGTTCGTGCTGGTTTGCGGAATGCTGGTGCTGGGCGAGAACTGGCAGGGCCACAGACCACAGCAGGAATGCCAGAATCAGGGACTTCATCGCTTGCCTCCATCGGGTTGCGCCGCTTCGACGCCTTGCGGCATCATAACAGCGGACTGAGTGCTGAATTGTGAACGTTGCAATATCACCCGCAGATACGCGCTGGTTCAAAGCTCGGATTCCGAATTCTAACTGACCAGGAGAATCATCGCCATT
>CAYWDW010000371.1:0-5907 GCA_964457105.1 uncultured Heliobacteriaceae bacterium | reverse complement strand
GTGGTGCAGGCCAGCCTGCTCAAATCTGACGCCGACTTTCTCAATCCGTTCGGTTAAACTGTCACGCCTGGCTCGCAGCGCGCCAGCGTCGCGCTCGATCTGAAACCGCGCCGCCGTTCGCTGATGCGGTTCGGTTTCACTGACGAACGAAACCGCACGAGCAGCTTCAACAACAACCGGCAGACAGCTTCGATGGGCTGGGTTGAAAGCCTGAGCGACAAGCTGCGCGTCAGCGCCGGATACGATTACCGCACCTTCAGCGATGCCTCAGGCTCGGCGCTGGCCCAGGCGGCGAACAACGCCGCCGGCAATAACAATGCGGCTCCCGCCACGTTTGCCGGGCGCGAAGTGACATCGCACCTGGTCACGGTCGGCGCTGAATACACGCCGACTGACAAGCTGCAACTCGCGGTGCGGCGCGAACAGAACCTGGGCGAAGCTGATCCGAGTTATCCGAATCAGACGACGCTGACCGCCGGGTATCGCCTCAATTCGCTGGCGAAAATCTTTTTCACGCAGCGGCTCGCGTCACAGGCCATCACGCCGGTCAGCGATGTCATGGCGACGGGCTTTGGCGGTCTGGGTTCGCGGCGCGAAACGGCGATTGGCGTTGAAACGTCGCTCGGTCGTTACACCAGCCTGAATACGCGCTATCAGATTGACAACGGCATCAACGGCACTGACAGCTTTGCCGTCATCGGCCTGCTCAATCGTCTGCCGATCAGCAAACAACTGTCGCTCGATCTCGGTTACGAACGCGGCATGCACCTGGCTGGCAACGGGCAGAGCTTCAATAACGCTTCGTTCGGGGTGAGCTGGCAGCCGACGGACAACTTTCGCTCGGCGGCGCGGTACGAACTGCGCGACCTGAACGGTTTCGGCAACATTCTGACGTTTGGCGCGGCGGGCAAGCTCACGAACAATCTGACTTCGCTGGGCCGGTTTCAGATCGCGCGCGCCGATTATCAGGGGCGCGACAATCTGACGATCAACGGGATTGCGGCGCTGGCGTGGCGTCCGCTGGAATCAGACCGCACGGCGCTGCTGTTCAGCTACAACCACCGGACGCTGGAACAGAGCGCACAGCGCGGCTTTGAAGCGACCCGCGACCGCGCCGACATTGTGTCAACTGACGGCTTGTTTCAGGCGACCAGGCGGCTGGAACTTTACGGGCGGTTTGCGTTGAAGTTCAGCGAAAACGGGCGCGCCGATGTGCCGCTCGCGTCAACGCTGACGATGCTCGGCCAGGGGCGCGCCGAGTTTCGCTTCGCCAGATACTTCGACCTCGCCGGCGAAGGCCGTTCAGTCTGGCAGCCGTCGAATTCATCGCAGCGCAATTCAGCCGGGGCTGAGCTGGGTTTCTGGGCCTTGCCGGACCTGCGTGTCGGCGTGGGTTACAACCTGACGAAATCAACTGAGCCGGTGTATTTCGGCGGCGTCAGCCCGACCAGCAATTCAAATCAGCGGCGCGGCGTTTACTTTGTCATTTCGTCGAAGCTCTCGAATCTGTTCAATCTCTTCGGCACCTCGCGCGAAGGCCTGGTGACGATGAACGAAGCGCAGACGAACGAATACCTGGCGCAGAATTTCGATCCGCGGCAAGACGCGCCGGATAAATTCAAAGCGCCTGCCGCAGTCGTCGCACCGCCTGTCAGCAAACCAAAGGCGAAACCGCAGGCGGCTGCACTGCCGCAGCTTGAGGACGCCGCGCCCGCAGTGGCGGCACAGACTGCGACTACGGCAATGCCTGTGCCTGTAATCGCTCAAACGCAGACGACGGAAGCGCCGATGCCCGCGCCGCGTCACGCTGAACGCCAGGCCGCCGAGCCTGAAACCAGAAAGAATGAATCAGGCGGCGAGGTGCTGAGCGCAGTCGAACTGAGCTTCACCGTGCAGATCGGTTCGCACAAGCGCCTGGAAGACGCGCGCCGTCACGCGGCGTGGCTCAAACAGTTCGGCGTTGACGCGCGCATCGTCAAAGCCGGTGTGACCGGGCGCGGCGTGTGGTATCGCGTGCAAAGCGGTCAGTTCGCTACGCTGGATGAAGCCGGGGGTTACGGCGAGCAACTGAAAGAGCAGGGGGCGCTCGTGAATTTCGTGATCGCTGATCTTCAGACGACTGATCCAATCAACCGGTGAACAGGAGAGGTTCGATGAACAACCACGCGAAACTGAGCCGCCTTCAAATCCGCTGCCCTGGCACGGCGCGCCGCATGTTGCTGACCATCGGCGCGCTGGCCCTGATGGTAACAGCCGCGCAGGCGACCACGCTGTATTACGGCGTCGGGCTGAACGGCGTCATTCAGTTCGACCGCGCGACCGGCGCCGGGACGCTGATTTACAGCGGCGCGCCGTTTCCCGCCGGCAACAACGCGGCGGCGATGGCCATTGAGCAGACGACGGGCGATTTGTACTGGGTGCAGTATGCGACGAGCGGCGGCAGCGGCAGTCTGTATCGCTGGAATCCAGGCCAGGGCGGCACTCCGACGCTGGTCGGCACGATTGCCCAAAGCCTGACCGGCAATGCCGTGATTGTGCGCCTCGCGTTCAATCCGATCACCGGCAAGCTCTATGCAATGTCGAGCAACCCCACGAGAGTTTACGAACTCAACCCGGCCAGCGCTTCAATCGATGCCACCATCACGCTGACGGCGCCAGGCACTGACCCGCCGGCCAATCCGGCAAGCGGTGATCTGGCCTTTGATATTTCCGGCAAGCTGTACTTTCTGGCCAATACCACTGGCAGCAACTTCCGGCTTTTTTCCATCACCATTTCCGGCAGCAGCGGCACCGTCGTGCACGAAGGACGCCTGACCGGGGTGGCCTCGGGCACGCCGAACGGGTTGCTGATTGAAGGCTCGAATATGGTGATGTCCACAAACGGGCAGATTTATACCGGCCCGCTGCCGCTGGTGGCTGATGTCAATTCGACCATTCCGGTGTCGGCGACTTCCAGCCCGGTCGGTTATGACACGCGCGATCTGTGCGCCAGCGATTTTCCTGATCTGACCAAATCATTCAGCCCGGCCACCACGTCAATCAACATTCCGGCCACGCTGACCTTCACGCTGACAAACGGGACCGGGCTGTTCAATCAGCCGAATCTGTCATTCACTGACAATCTGCCCGCGGGCCTGGTGGTGGCTCCGACGCCGTCCATCGTCAATTCGTGCGGCGGCACGGTCACGGCGACAAGCGGCAGCGGCACGATTGCGATCAGCGGCGCACAGCTTGGTTCCGGCACGGCGAGTTGTCAGGTCAAAGTCAACGTGCTGGCCACCGTGCCGGGCAGTTACTCAAACGGCTCGCTCAATCTGACCGCGCTTGGCGGCGGCCTGGTCAACAGCGTCACTTCGCAAACGCTGACGGTGGCCAATGCGCCGGTGATTACGCTGGCCAAAAGCTGCACTGCGCCTGCCGACTGTGTGTCAGCCGCACAACAGCCCGGCACTGAGCTGACCTATCAACTGGTCTTCACCAATTCAGGCGGGACCGCGGCGCAGAATCTGATTATTACTGATCCGATTCCGGTGACGACCGATTTCAAAATCGGTTCGGGCACAAGCAATCCGGGTTCATCAGGGCTGACGCTGACGGTCGAATACTCAAACGATTATGACAGCGGTTCGCCGGGCGCGGCGACGTGGGTTTACACGCCCGTCAGCGGCGGCGGCAGCGCGCCGGCGGGTTATGATCGCCAGGTCAAAGCCGTGCGCTGGCGCGTCACCGCCGGCACGCTCAGCCAGACCGCGCCAAATAATTCAGCCACCGCCAGCCTCACCGTCAGAATCAGATAAATCATCAGCCGAGCCTGAACACGAATTTTCACGAATAAAAAACCGGTGTGGAGTGCAGCGAGTTCGCGCCGCTGTGCGTTCGGAGGCCGCAGCTTCGGGAAAACTCGCGCCGCCGAAAACAAAGCGGCGAGAACGCGCCGCACTCCATAGCCCTGTAGCGCCGCTCCGACACATCCCGGAATTGTCTGGCCGACAGATGCGCTGAACGGCCCGGTGCAGTTATGATCTGCGGCATGAAAGACATCATTCTTGAAACCGGGCGGTTGAGATTGCGCGTTCTGACGCCGGATGATTTCGCAGCGCTCTTTGAGTTTCTGGGCGATGCGGAAACAATGAAGTATTACCCGCAGCCTTATGATGCCGCGAGCGTGCGCTCCGGCATTGAACGCAACATCCGGCGCTTTGAGGCTTACGGCGGCGGTTTGTGGGCCGTCGTCCACAAGGAGACTGACCAGGTGATCGGTGATTGCGGGCTGATTTATCAGCGGGTGGATGAGGTCTGGGAACTGGAGATCGGTTATCGGTTCAATCGCCGCTTTCATCATCAGGGGCTGGCCACCGAAGCCGCGCGGGCCTGTCGTGATTACGGGTTCAGGCATTACACCGTCAGCCGCCTGATTTCGCTGATTCGCCCTGAAAATCTGCCCTCGCGGCGCGTGGCCGAACGCAACGGCCTGCAGATCAGCAAAGAAACCACGCACGCGGGCCTGCGGCATTATGTTTACGCGATCAATCGTCAGTAATGATTTCAGGAACCACGGCGACCAACGAGATTTCTTTCGCCTGCACCGGACTGAACAATGAATGAACAAATGCAACCGCCGCGCCCGCTCGAGGGCGTGAAGATTCTGGAGATGGGACAACTGCTGGCCGGGCCGTTTGCCGCCGCGATGCTGGCGTGGTTTGGCGCTGAAGTCATCAAGCTCGAACCGCCCGGCGAAGGCGATCCGCTGCGCAAGTTTCGCCGGATGTACAAAGGCACGGCGCTGTGGTGGTACAGCCTGGGCCGCAACAAAAAATGCATCACGCTCAACCTGCGCGATCCGCGCGGCCAGGCGATTGCCCGGCAGCTTGTCGCGAGGACCGATGTGCTGCTTGAAAACTTCCGGCCTGGCACGCTTGAAAAATGGGGCCTCGGTTATGAAGAACTGAAGCGCATCAATCCCCGGCTGATTATGTCGCGCGTGTCCGGGTTCGGGCAGACCGGGCCGTATGCGGCGCGGCCTGGTTACGCGAGCGTGGCCGAAGGTTACGGTGGCCTGCGTTACGTCAACGGCTTTCCTGATCGCGCGCCGGCCCGCCCGAATCTGAGCCTCGGCGATACGCTGGCCGGATTGCACGCGGCGCTGGGCATTCTGCTGGCGCTCTATCATCGTGATGCCAGGGGCGCGGGCACAGGGCAGATGATTGATGTGGCGATTTATGAAGCGGTCTTCAATCTGATGGAATCAGCCGTGCCCGAATATGACAAGCTCGGTGAAATTCGTGAACGGCAGGGCGCGAGGCTCAGCGGCATCGTGCCGTCGAATACTTATGTGACCGGCGATGCACGCTACGTGATCATCGGCGGCAACGGCGATTCGATTTTCAAGCGGCTGATGACGGCAGCCGGGCGCGAAGACCTGGCGCATGATCCGCGCCTCGCGCACAACGATGGCCGCGTCACGCACGAAGCCCTGATTGACGAAGCCCTGCAGGCCTGGACCGGGCAGCATACTTACGCCGAAATTTACGACGCGCTCGAACGCGCGGGCGTGCCGGTCGGCCCGATTTACAGCATCGCTGACATGATGCGCGACCCGCAGTTCGAGGCTCGCGCCCTGTTTGAAGAAGCCGACCTCGGCGCTGGCGATAAAGTGAAACTGCCGGCTTTCATTCCGAAACTGAGCGACACCCCAGGCCATACCGACTGGATCGGCCCGGCGCTCGGCGCACACAACCACGAAATTTACAGCGGGCTGCTGGGAATCAGTGATGACGAACTGGCGGCGCTGCAGGCGGATGGGGTGATTTGAAATTCAATCACCAGGTTAAGCGAGAGAGCAGGCCGGAAGAGAGATGACGGAACAGACGGAAATAACGGAACAAACGAAACCAGGCCGATTCAGCA
>CAYWDW010000370.1:2323-5921 GCA_964457105.1 uncultured Heliobacteriaceae bacterium | reverse complement strand
CTTTACTCTCCTGACGAAGCGCTGACTTTCACCTGACTTCTTTCAGAAACTGCTGATACAACGCTTCGGTCTGATCCTTCGTCAGTTTGCCTGAATGAATCAGGATGCGAAAGCGCAGCGTCAGCTTTTCGCCCGGCTGCAAAGTATAGTCCAGCGTCTTCGCGCCTTTGGTGAAATCCTTCGCGCCAAACGGATTCGCCGCAAACAGGCCGTAACCGCGCGCGTGCCAGTAAGTCGGATAAGTCGGATTTTTCGGGTGATCAAAAATTCCGATCACCACGTCTTCGCCTTTGACGTGACCTGAAAGCGTCATCCATTTGGCGCGCGTGCCCCAGGCTTCCTTTTCTCCGACTTTGCCTTCGCTGCTCAGATACCTGCCGTCAACGCCGGTGTTGTCGAGCAGCGGAACCTTTGTCGGATTGCCGCTGGCGTCAGTGAAGACTTCGGGCTTCGTCGCAGGTTCTTCAAGCTGCCGCGCCACGCGAATGCCAAGCGCGCCTTCCTTCGTGTCGCCAAAGACCACCTTCTGATCCTGCGCCGTCAGCGTAATGATGCGGTCAATCACGCGCAGGTCACTGCCGCCGCGAAAGATCATCGTTTCGTCCTGCTGCAGCACCTTCGAGCCGTCGGGCATGATCCAGTCCGCCGTGACTTCAAGCTGCGCGCTGTGGCTGCCGTTTTTGATGGCTTTGACGGCACGCTGCCTGATCCGGCCCATGTGGTTGTTCGGTTCGCCTTTGACGCCGTCCGCAGGCGTGTTCCAGAAATCAACGCCGTTGACGTTGCCGTAAGTGAACCACGACGAAATGTGATGCGGATGATCGGTGCGTTCGCCCGCAACCTTCGTAATCGGGAAGCTGCGCGTGACGACCGTTCCATGCGCGGTTTTGAGCGGATAGAGAATCGGTTTTTTCTGATCGTCCCAGAAGCAGTACGAAGTGAACAACTCGCCGTCAACATAAACGTCAAGCTGCCGCTGCGCTTTGTTCTCGACAATCTTCACGCCCCTGCCCCCGGCTGCAGCCATCGGCGCCATGACCAGATTCAGCATCAGTGCGAATGAAAGTATGCGTTTCATGATTTACTCCCGGCCATTGAAACTGAGGGGCAGAGAAAAATCATTTTCTTCCGCCCCTCGTCTGCCCTGTTCCTGAGCCGGTGATTTCAGCTCGTCACGACATCCTGTTTTTTATCATCGAACGTCACCTTCTTGCCCGTGTGCAGCGCGGCAATCGTCATGCAGAGCGCGACTGAATGATCGTATGCCGCCTGAATGTCGGCGTTCGTTTTCTGATTGCGACTGCGGACGCACTCCATCCAGTTGCGCATGTGCGCGACGGTCTGCTTGTCAACGCCCGTGTTGGCGGCGGTTTCAATGCCGCCTTCATCGGTCAGCGTCAGCGGGGCCAGCAGGTTCGCCTTCATCTTCATTTCTCTGGCATAGCGCTCGGTCAGTCCGCCTT
The DNA here is from genome assembly GCA_964457105.1 of uncultured Heliobacteriaceae bacterium. Taxonomy (GTDB): domain Bacteria; phylum Acidobacteriota; class Blastocatellia; order RBC074; family RBC074; genus DASRDU01. The sequence continues at coordinate 4,458 of CAYWDW010000370.1, read as the reverse complement.
CGGGGCCGACCTTGCCGGTGTCGAGGTTGAGCGTGCCGCCGTTGGAATAATAAATCTCCTTGGTGCCGCCGTCATCGTTGGTCTGCCGCGAAGTGTACAGGACCTGAAAGCCCTTGTTCGTTTTCGGATGGTTGTATTCAAAGGCCGCCGTCATCGTGTCGAAATTGGTGCGGCCATCCTTCCACAGATAAATGCCGCCGTTGGCGACGACGCTGGCCGGATGATGAATGCCGGTGAACCAGTGGACGGTGTCAATCTGATGAACCATCCACTGATCGGGAATGCCCGACGAGAAGGGCCAGAACAACCGAAACTCAAGATGTTTGCGCGCATCGAACGGAATCTTCGGGTCGCGGTTAATCAGGAATCGCTTCCAGTCGGTGTCCTGCTCCTTCATCAGCGGCACGACTGCGGGGCGCCGCCACCGGCCCGGCTGATTGACGTTCCAGGTCATTTCAGCCATCACGATGTCGCCGAATTTGCCGGAATCGAGATATTCCTTGGCGCGCATATAACTCGTCGTCGAGCGGCGCTGTGTGCCGACCTGAAAGACATGCTTCGAGCCGCCGATGACTTTGAGCGCCTCGCGCGCGTCGGACATGATGTTGGCGAAAGGCTTTTCAGCGTAAACGTCCTTGCCTGCGCGCACGGCTTCAGTGGCGTGATAAGCGTGCTGAAAATCAGCCGTCGCAATGATCACCGCGTCAATGTTTTTCATCGCGTAAAGCTCGTCGGTGTTGCGAGCCAGCGCAATATCCTTCGCCTTGGCCTTGTATTTTGCGTTCGCCGCAATCTTTGCCGTGTTCGTTTCGCGGTGATGCTTCCAGATGTCGCAGGCGGCGACGAGTTCAAAGTTCAGCGCCTCGGCGCTGACCATAAAGGCCGGCACCAGCGAACTCATCATGCGGTCGCCGGCGCCGACGATGGCCACGCGGATGCGATCATTGGCGCCGCGCACGCGGCCCGCGCTGTAAGCCGGCAGCCCGCCGAGCGTCAGCCCGGCAGCGGCGACCGAAGTTGTTTTGATGAAATCCCTGCGTGATCTTCTGTCATCCTGTTTCATAACGATCTCCTTTTGAGGCTTCGATCATCTCAGATAAGAATCAAACCACTTCCAGATTTCGGGATAGTTCTCTTCGATGCCAAACCAGAACGTATGCCCGCCGCCCGGTTTGACGATCAGCTTCACGGGGCGTTTCAGTTCTTCGTATCTGGCCTTGAGAATCTGCGACTGCTGCACCGGCACGGTCTTGTCGGCATCGCCGTGAATGAGCAGCAGCGGCGGCGCGCTTTCGCTGGCGTAATAGATCGGCGAGATGGTTTTCAACTGCGCTTCAAGATCAGTGATCTTGCCGAAGATGCGCGTGAAAAGTTCCGGCTGCGCCCGTTCGAGGTCCTGAAAGCCTTTCTCTTTGCCCCAGTTGATCAGATCGGTTGGCGGGAACCACGCCACCACCGCCTGCACGCGACTGCTCACGCGGTCGAGCGGATCTTTCGCATCCGGCCTGCCGTCATCCGCCGTCAGCGCGGCCATCAGCGACAGATGTCCGCCCGATGAACCGCCGGTCAGGCCGATGTGATCGGGATCAACGCCGTAGTCCTTCGCGTGCAGTCGCACAAAGCGCACCGAGCGGCGCACATCGTCAATCATTTCGGGCACGAAATAACGCGGGCTGCTGCCGTGCCGCACAACGAAGACCGTGTAACCGCCCCGCAGCAGTCCGCTCACCCAGTGCTGCGTGCGCAGCTTCGCTTCGGCTTCAGGCAGCGATTTGCGCGACTTCCAGCTTCCGCTGGAAAGAATAATGACGCCGAGCCGCTTCGCGTTCTGCTCCGGCACCAGCACGTCCATCGTCAGGGCGAGGCCGTCCTTGTGGCCGTAAACCACGTCCTCAATCGCGCGGAAGCTGACCGCCGAATCACTGGCCGCAACCGCCACGCCCAGCGCCAGAAGTAAACCAAGAGTGAAGAAAATGCGTTTTGTCATTGGTGCAGAATCAGCTCAGTCAGCGTGACGCTGCCGGTCATCACGCTGACTGACTTTGTTCGGATCACGTTCCGGCTCAGTACGCGAGCGTGAGCGAGCGCCCCGCAATGCGGACCGGGCGCTCGCACACACACGCGGACTGAACCGG
>CAYWDW010000370.1:0-2313 GCA_964457105.1 uncultured Heliobacteriaceae bacterium | reverse complement strand
TTATACCGGGTTTTTTATTTTTTCGTTAACCGTTCCGGTTACTTCCCCGTGGTGTCGGCCCCCCCCCGGCATTGCGGACCGGGCGCTCGCTCACGCTCGCGTACTGAACCGGACACGCAAGCTAGAACCCGAGTCTCAGGCCGAAGCGGAACTGCCGTTCACCGCTCACGCTGGTGTTCTCTCCGAAGGCGCTGCTGTCGCGGTTGCTGTTCGGATTGCCCCACTGCGGCGTGTTGGTGAAATTGAAGCCTTCGGCGCGGAACTGCAGGCTGAATCTTTCAGTGATGCGGAACTGCCGGAACAGGCCGAAGTCCCATTGCGACCGATGCGGGCCGCGCAGCACGTTGAAGCCCGACGTGCCAAACCGCGCCCGATTGGCCGTGTCAGGATCCGCCCCGACCGCGCGGAAGGCGGTAATGTCAAAATACTTCTGACCCGGCCCGTTGTTGCCGAACACTTCGACCGACGACTTGATCAGATCAGCCGTCTGACTGTTGCCCGGCGCGTTCAGGGTGCCGCCCGATGAAGTTACGGTAAAGGGCACCCCGCTGAAGAAACTCAGAATGTTGTTAACCTGCCAGCCGCCCACGATGGCCGACAGAATGCCGTGATCGTTCAGGTATTTTCGCCCCTTCCCGAACGGCAGTTCAGTGATGTTGCTGATCTGCAGGTTATGCGGACGGTCAAAGCCGCTGAGCGAACGATTCAGCGCATAATACTGCGGAATGTTGATGCGCAGCGTATTGTCGCTGTTGTCGGCGCCCGAAGTCGTGATTGACTTCGACCAGGTATAGTTGACGTTGAGCTGATAGAAATCCTTGAAGCGGCGTTCGAGGCGGGCCTGCATGCCGTCATAGTGGCTGTTGCCAATGGGCGCGATCTGCAGGGTCGAAGCCGTGCGTCCGAATTTCTGCGCGAGTTGTCGCCCGTTGTTGCCGCCACCGATGTTGGCATAGTTCAGTTCGAGGAACCCGATCTGCTTGATCTGCCGTGTGCCGATGTAGGCGATTTCGCCCGTGAAGCCCCACTTCAGTTCCTTTTGCAGCGACAGATTCCACGACTGAATGTAGCCCCGCTCGAATTTGTCGGGCAGCGTGATAGCCGAGACATTGCCCGGAATTGAAATGATCCCGTTACCCAGATCGGGTGTGGCCGCGACGGGAATGCCCTGCTCAAGCCGACTGACAAAGAGGAATCCGTTCTGCCCGGTCGAGGCTTCGTTGTTCAGATTGAGCAGCACCGGGTAATTGGTGCGCAGCGGGCGGGCCAGCGCATACGGGTCGTTTGTGATGCCGTAACCGGCGCGCACCACAAAGGTCGGCCTGATGCGGTAAGCCACCCCGATGCGCGGCGCAAACAGCCCCTTGCTCACCTTGACGCCGAGATCTTCCGGCACCGAGCCGACTCCGCCAATTTCGATTTTGTTGGTGGTCGGGTTGTATCGTTCAAGTCCGCGATCAGCGCGCGTCGGAACCGGGAAGTATTCCCAGCGCGTGCCGAAGGAGAAGGTCAGCTTCTGATTGACCTGCCACTGATCGCGCCCGTAAAAACTGTACTGCCAGTTGCGGGTGGTGAAAGGCGCTTCCGTCAGCGTCAGCTTGCCGATGCGATCCGGCAGGCCGAGCAGGAAGGCCGCAAAGCTGTTGTACTGACCTGGCGAGGCGATGCTGCTCGGCGCGCCTTTGAGCGCCGTCGTGCCGGTGCCGAAATGGAAGCCGCCGCGCGCGCCGAAGCTTGTGTCGGTTGATTCCGGCTGCGTGTGATTGAGATTCTGCCGGTACACGTCCATGCCAAAGCGAATGTTGTGCGGCCCGCGCAGCCAGTTGGCGTTGGTCACAAACTGATACTGATCGTCCCGCCGCGTGTAAGGCATAAAGGTGTCAACCGTGCCGTAATCGGAAAAAGTTTCCAGATCAAAATACGGGAAGCCGCCTTCAAAATCCCGGCTCCCGTTCGTGCCCGGAATGCCGAGGAAATCCAGCCCGCGTTTCTCCTTGATGTCGGATTGCGCCACATCCGTGTTCTGGCGGAACAAGCCGAAATTGGCGTCCACGATGAAACCAGGCGAGAAGGTATAGACGCCGCCGATTGACACGCTGTGCGTCTTGCCCTGCCCCGTGCCCGGATTGGAGCTGTTGATGGCGCGCCCCTGCAGCGCCTGGCCGAAGACCGTTTCGTTGACCGTGAAGAAATTGAGGACACTGTAGCGGCCAAACATATTGAACTGGCTGTTGACGTTCCAGTTTACCTTGCTGTCCACCGTCCAGCGGTCAAACAGAAAACCCGCCGAAGCGAAATAGTTGTTGGTGGCGC
>CAYWDW010000369.1:3589-5928 GCA_964457105.1 uncultured Heliobacteriaceae bacterium | reverse complement strand
TTCGAGACATCTGGTAATCAGTTCTGCATCGGGGAACTGCGACTTGTCGGGCATGCCGCCACGATAATTTTCTGACTGGCCGATGTCAATCAGCGCCGCACAGGGCGTGCCGGCGTTGCTCAATCAAAGCGCCGACAGGCGGGACGCCTGCGTTCTCTGGCCTGGGAAAGTCTGGCTCTCAGGCTGCATGGCGAATAGTGGTCGGGTTGCGGCAGGGTCTATTCATTCTCGGCCTGTCGCCCGCCGGATGGGCGGTGAAAACCAAAAGTGGCAGAAAAAAGAACATTGAGGAAAGGAAAATCAGGCGAAGCGATTTTCCTTTCCTCAATGTTCCTTTGAAAGACCAGGCCGGAATCACCCACAGCCGAGAATGAATAGACCCTGGGGTTGCGGGGACGGGTTTGACGCTGGCGCTGCGGTCAGGTAAAAGGCTGCCATCCCGCAACCCTGAACCATTGCTGACCGGAGGTTCCATCAATGAAATCAGACAAGCTCCGTTTTTCTGTCTTCCTGCTGAGTATTCTGGTGCTGTCCGCCTGTCAGCACACGACGCCATCAACGAACGCCGAACTGCAGCGGCTGGTCGTGACCAGATCAGCCGGGCCGAAAACCTTCAACCGCCTCTTTTCAGCCGACGATCAGACGCACACCATCACCGGCTGTCTGCACGGCGCGCTTGTCAGAATCAACCGTCAGACGCAGCAGACTGAACCTGAACTGGCGACTTCGTGGCAGGCGTCGCCCGATGGTCGCACGCTGACGTTCAGGCTGCGCCGTGACGCGCAGTTTTCAGATGGTCAGCCGTTCATGGCGGCTGATGTGCTGTTTACCTTTCAGGTGATCAACGATCCGAAAATTACGGCGCCGGTGTCAGCCTCGTTCAGTTTCAATGGGCAGCGAACGATGGTTGAAAAGGTTGATGATGAAACCGTGCGGTTTACTTTCCCGGCGCCTCTGGCCGCGGCTGAAAGGCTCTTTGACGGAGTGTCGATGCTGTCGCAGCACGCGCTCGAAGCCGCTTACCGCGAAGGCCGCATCGAACAGGCGATGTCGCTGGCCGCCGCGCCGGAACAGGTCATCGGCCTTGGCCCGTTCAAACTGAAATCGTATCAGGCCGGTCAGCGGGTCGTGCTCGCGCGCAATGAACATTACTGGAAGAAGGATGCGAGCGGCAGAAGGCTGCCGCTCGCTGATGAACTCATTTTTGAAATCGTGCCTGATCGCGCCGCGCAACTGCTGAAGTTTCAGAACGGCGAAAGCGACCTGTTCAGCCCCGTCAATGCCGAAGACCTGGCCACGCTCAAACCGCTTGAGCAGCAGGGCCGAATCAGCATTCACGACCTGGGGCCGGGCCTGATTCGTGAGGTGTTCTGGTTCAATCAGAATGACGCGAGGAATCCCAAAACCGGCCAGTCGCTGGTGGACCCGGTCAAACTGGCCTGGTTCAGACAGACAAAATTCCGGCAGGCCGTTTCGCACGCGATTGACCGCGAGGCCATCGTCAGGCTCGTCTTTGCCGGCCAGGCCGAACCGCAGTGGGGCTTTCTTTCAGCGGGCGATAAATTGTGGTTCGCGCCGACCCGCACCTGGCCGCACGACCTCGACCGCGCACGGAAGCTGCTCGCAGAAGCCGGATTCAAATGGGGCGGCGAGGACGGCGCGCTGACCGATGCGCAGGGGCATCCGGTGGCCTTCACGCTGCTGACCAATTCAGGCAATGTGCTGCGTCAGAAAATGAGCGCGCTGATTCAGGAAGACCTGGCGAAGCTGGGCATCAGAGTCAGCCTGGCGGCGCTGGATGCGAAATCGCTGCTGAGTCGCATCAATGAAAGCTTCGATTACGAAGCCTGCCTGCTCGCCGTGGTCAGCGGTGATGCTGATCCGAACGCGCACACCGGCATGCTCGTCAGCAGCGGCCCGAATCACTGGTGGCATCCCGGCCAGCGCAAACCCGCCACCACCTGGGAAGCGCGCATTGATGAACTGATGCAGCGGCAGCAATCGGCTCTCAGCCAGCCGGAACGCCAGAAAATCTTTGCCGAAGTCCAGCAGATCATGGCCGAAGAACAGCCATTCATCTTTCTGGCCACACGCCATCTGATCGTTGCGGCCCGCACCGACATCGCCAATCTCAAACCCGCACTGCTGCCTGATTTCGTGCTGTGGAACAGCGAGGAACTGGTGCGCCGCCAGGGTCTCAGATAGATCACCGATGGCACGACGGCGGATCAGTGCGAATCTGCATCTCACAGGACTTACGCAAACGATGTGATTTCATTGGAGCGCGGGCTGCCAGCCCGCCGGATTGCTGCCGCCGCGCCAGTCAGAGGCGGGCTGGC
>CAYWDW010000369.1:0-3579 GCA_964457105.1 uncultured Heliobacteriaceae bacterium | reverse complement strand
TTTTTTTTGGGGGGGGGGGGCGCCCCCCCGCCTTTGGGGGGGGGGGGGGGATCATCGGGGGGGGGGGGCCCCCCCGCGCTCCAATAGTTTTGTGTAAGCTCTGTCATCTGTGGCCTGTTCTTCTTCATTTTCTCAACCCTTCAGATCTCCCGGCTCATCCTGTCACAACTTCGCTGCCTGGTGACACGCACTGTGGCAGCGCGGCACGTTCGGTGTCAGCCAGAAGAATTTGCCGTGCCGGTGTATTTTTCCGCCGCCTCGCCGCCACTCATTGAGTGAGCCGATTACCGCAGACACTGAAACCGTCCTGAACATAAAGAACAGAAACAGGCAGACCCGGATGCGGGCCGGGAGAGGTCTGCACGCACCAGGAATTCAGGCATGAAAAAACTGCTCGTCTATTCGCACGACACTTACGGCCTCGGCAACATTCGCCGGATGCTCGCTATCTGCGAACACCTGATTGACACCATCCCCGATCTTTCGATTCTGCTGGTGACGGGTTCGCCGGTGATTCACAGCCTGCGCCTGCCGACGCGGCTCGATTACATCAAGCTGCCGTGTCTGACGCGCACTGAACGCAATGATTACAGCGCGCGGTTTATGACGACGACCATCAGCGACACGATGCAGTTGCGTTCAGACCTGATTCTGGCCGCCGTGGTCAACTACCGGCCTGATCTGCTGCTGGTGGATAAAAAGCCGCTCGGCATCAAGGGCGAACTGGCCGCGACGTTGGCCTGGCTGAACGCGCATCTGCCGGAAACAAAAACCGTGCTGGTGCTGCGCGACATTCTGGACGCCCCCGAAAACACCATCGAAACCTGGGAACGTCAGGGCCATGACACCGCGATTCGCTGCTTTTATGACCGCGTGCTGGTGCTGGGGCAGCGCGAAATCTTTGATCCGGTCAGCGAATATCTTTTTCCGCTTTCGGTGGCTGACAAAGTCGAGTACTGCGGCTATGTGCGCAAGTCGCCGGGCGCGCAGACCCGTGATGAAGTGCGTCGTGAACTGCGGCTTGAACCGCACGAAAAGCTGGTGCTGGTGACGCCGGGCGGCGGACAGGATGGTTACCACATCATTGACCAGTATCTGACCGGCCTCAGCGGTCATTCGCTCAATCATCAGCTCAGAAGCCTGATTCTCTGCGGCCCGGAGCTTTCTGCCGCGCACAGAAACGAACTTGCCCAGCGCGCCGCCCGCAACCCCCGGACTGAATTTCGTGAATTCACCAGTGACCCGATGAGTTATCTGGGCGCGGCTGACGCGGTGATTTCGATGGGCGGTTACAACACCGTCTGCGAAATTCTGTCACTCCGGCAGCGGGCCATCGTGATTCCGCGCGTCAGGCCGACCGAGGAACAGTGGATTCGCGCTGAAAGAATGGCGCGGCTGGGCCTGTTGCAGATGATCCATCCTGACCTGCTGACGCCGCCGGGGCTGATGAACAGCCTGCACGGACTGCTGCAATCTGACGCGCCGCCCCAGCCCCGCTTCAGACCTGATCTGAACGCCCTGCCGCGCGTGGCGGCGAGCATTTCAGCCCTCCTTTCAGCCTCCGCGCTCACCGTGCCCGAACCCGACCCGCTGCTGTTCAGAATGGCTGCTGAAGAGCGCCGGATGAGCATCGCGGGCCAGTACCTGTGAGGTTGAATTGCCATGAAATTGAAGCACCTGAACATGAATGACGAACTGCCTGCCGACGCTGATGAAGCTGAAATCGCTTACATCCTGAAAGCCTTTCCGCGCACTTCAGAAACTTTCATCACGAATGAAATTTATCAGCTCGAACAGGCTGGGCTGAAGCTCGCCATCTTTTCAGTCAAGCGGCTTGCTGGTCAGCAGCAACATGGTGTGGTCGGTCGCATCACCGCGACGGTGACTTATCTGCCTGAAGCGGCGCCGCTCGATGAACAAAGCTTTCTGCGCTGGCTCCGGCTGAACCTGTGGGGTTTTGTGCCGACCCATCTGCGGTTGCTGTGGCGCAGGCCAGTCGCCTACCTGCGGACGCTCAGCGAAGCGCTGAGTCTGTGTGCAAAGCATCGCAGCGGCTGGCTGACGGGCTGGAAGAAAGCTTTCTTCAAGGAATTTCTGCAGGCTGGATTCATTGCTGAACGGGTCGTGCAGTCAGGCCGGATTCGTCACCTGCACGCGCATTTTTGTCACGGCGCAACGACGATTGCGATGCTGGCCAGTCGGCTGAGCGGCCTGCCTTACAGCTTCACGGCGCATGCCAGGGATATTTATCAGCAGGATCTCAATCCGGGCGACCTGCTGCCGCTCAAGCTGCGCCGCGCCCGGTTCGTGGTCACCTGCACGGCGGCGAACAAACAGCACCTTGATCGCCTGCGCCCGCCGCAGACGCCGTTGCACGCCATCTATCACGGTCTTGACCTGTCGCTCTTCGCGCCGCAATCAGTCAAACCTGTGCGCACGGCGAAGCCGGTCATTCTGGCGGTCGGGCGCATGGTTGAAAAGAAAGGCTTCACCGATCTGGTCCGCGCCTGCCGCCTGCTGAAAGATCAGGGCCATGACTTTGAGTGTCGCATCGTGGGCGGAGCCGACAAACATACTGAGGTCATCAAAGCACAGATCAGCAGGCTTGAGCTTGAAAGCACCGTCACCCTGCAGCACGCCGTCACGCAGGAACAACTGCGCGACATTTACGAAGCAGGCGCCGTGTTCGCGCTGCCGTGTCAGGTAATTGACAACGGCGACCGCGACGGCATTCCCAATGTGCTGGCCGAAGCGATGGCGATGAAGCTGCCCGTTGTTTCGACGCGCATTTCAGGCATTCCCGAACTGATCGAGCATGGAGTCAACGGCCTGCTGGTTCCGCAAAAAGATCCTGAAGCGCTGGCCGCCGCGATTGCGCGCCTGCTGGATGACCCGGCCCTGGGCGCGCGGCTGGGTGAAGCGGCGCGGGCAAAGGTGTGTCGTGTTTTCGATGCGACCGCCTGCATCCGGTCACTGAAATCACTCTTCGATGCCTGTCTGCTGACGGGCGCGAAAGAACCAGCAAAGGAGCCTGCCAATGCAGCCACAGAAGGCGCCGGGCATCTTTCGCAGCCCGCTTGATACCTGTTCGCCTGAGCAGGTGCTGGCTTACTTTCAGCGGCGCACAGCGGTGCAATATTTCCCGGCGGTTGATGAAACTCAGACGACCAGAGCGAAAACTGACGCAGTGCTGGCCGGACGTTTCGACTTCAATGATGAAGTTCATCACCTGTCGCTGCCGTCGGCCTGGCGCGACAATCCTTCAACCGATCTGGAATGGCACATTCTGCTGCACAAGTTTTATTACGCCGTCGGACTCGGCGCGGCCTTTGCTGAAACCGCTGATGAACGTTACGCCCGCCGCTGGATTGAACTGACCGAATCCTGGATGGACCACGCGCCGGTTGATGTGCTGACCAGCGATGTGGCCGGACGCCGCATTCAGAACTGGATTTATGCGCATTACTACTTTGTCACGCGCCACCGGTCGCGCAGTGTGACCGCCGGTTTTTATCTGAAGTTTCTGTGCTCGCTGCATCAGCAGGTGACGTGGCTCTGTGAACACCTGACCCCGGCGCG
>CAYWDW010000368.1:0-5937 GCA_964457105.1 uncultured Heliobacteriaceae bacterium | reverse complement strand
CATGGTTTCAAGCCACGGGGTACAGGGGGGAACACGGGTAATAATTGAATGAGTAATGGCGCTTCGTGTTTGAAGCGAATTATCTTATGAATAAATCTTCCCCGTGTTCCCCCGTGTCCCCCGCGGTTCGTTTCTTCAGACGAGGTTGCCGCGGCGCGCCTGTTCGCGTTCGATGGCTTCAAAGAGCGCCTTGAAATTGCCTTTGCCAAAACCCTGCGCGCCTTTGCGCTGGATGATTTCAAAAAAGAGCGTCGGGCGATCTTCGACCGGTCTGGTGAAAAGTTGCAGCAGATAACCTTCATTGTCGCGGTCAACCAGAATGCGCAGCTCGCGCAGCGTGGCGATGTCTTCGTCAAGCGCGCCCACGCGGTCGCGCAGCATTTCGTAGTAAGTGTCGGGCACTTCGAGAAACTCAACGCCGTTGGCGCGCAGCACGCGAATCGTCGCAATAATATCGGTCGTCAGCAGCGCGATGTGCTGCACGCCCGGCGCCTGATAAAACTCCGTGTATTCTTCAATCTGACTTTTGCGTTTGCCCGGCGCAGGTTCGTTGATCGGGAATTTGATGCTGCGCGATTCGTTGGCCATCACCACGCTGCTCAGCGCCGTGAACTCGGTCGAAATATCCTTGTCATCGAAAGTCATGTAGCGTTCGAGACCGAAGACGCGCTTGTACCAGTCTTCCCAGTACCCCATCTTGCCGTATTCGACATTGGCCACGAAATGATCGAGCCGCAGCAGACCCGCGTTGCGTCCCGGCGCGCGCGATTCGACAAAGTCGGGCATAAACGGCCCGCTGTAATTATGCTTCGAGAAAAACGAATGAATCGTGTCGCCGTAAACTTTCACCGCCGCGCGCCGCGCTTCACCCTGCGGCCCTTTGATCGTGTAAGGCGCAACGGCAGGCTCCGCGCCGCGCGAGACAGCAATCTCAAAGGCATAATCGGCGTCATCAACTTCGAGCGCCACATCGCGCACGCCGTCGCCGTGTTTGAGAATGTGCGCGCTCGCCTTGTCGAGCGGCGTATACGGCGTCGTCAGCAGCAGCTTGAATGTGCCCTGCTGCAAAGCGTAAGAACACTGCTCGCGGTTGCCCGTTTCGAGTCCGGTGTAGGCAATGCGATCAAAGCCGAACGCATGGCGATAAAAATAATCGGCCTGCTTCGCATTGCCGACGTAAAGTTCGATGTGATGGACCTGTCGGATTTTTAATGGGTTGTTGTTCATAACTTCCTCGACGCTTAAAAACTCTGTATTTGAGGTTTACCACATCGCCTGCGGCACACCGGCAGGCGCGACTTCGTGATCGGCGTGCCTGCCGAAGGCGCTGATGAATTCGCGCGTGACTTCCTTCAGATACGCATACGACGGAATGACGAAGAGCAGCGGCTGCATGTCTGAATAGTCGTACTTCGTGTTGATGACTTCCTTCAGATTGAAGCGGCGGCGTTCGACTGCGCTGCCGAAGGCGTGTTCGAGTTCGCCGTAAGATGACAGCAGGCCCGCGCCGAAGGCTTTGATCTCGCGGCCTTCTTCGATCAGGCCGAATTCAACCGTGAACCAGTACAGGCGTCCGAGTTGTTCGAGTTGTTCGTCAGTCGCAATCACTGCGCCGCGACCGATGGCTTGCGAAAAATCAGCAAAGTCGGGATTCGTGAAGGCCGGGATGTGGCCGATGAATTCGTGAACCACGTCGGGTTCGGGCGTGTATTCGGGCCGCGAATGATGGCGCACGTACTGCGTGCAGAGCATCGTGCGTTTGCTGAGCCGGCTCAGAAAGGCGCGCGTTTCAACCAGGCCTTCAATCGGCGCGACGCGAAAGTTGTTGAGCTGTTGCAGCTTTTCATTCAGGTCGCGCAACTGCGGAATCTGAAGACAACTGATGCCGAGCTGCTTTTTCGCTTCGAGATAAAACGAACAGGCCCGCCGCGCCTGCACTTTCTCAAGCTGACAGCAGACGTGTCGCCAGACTTCGCGTTCTTCCGGCGTGTAATCAACCGTCGGGATGACGTGCTGCGGGTCTTCGCGGTACTGCCGCGCCAGGGCGGCGATGAAATTACGCCGCGCGCGGTAATCAGGATCGTGCGCGCCCGGATGATCGATCGGCAGCAGGCTGATCTCTTCAAACCCGATCTCGCCGGTCAGCGCCGGATTCAGATCATTTGCGGTGATCGTGGCATTCTGAGTTGTAACCATCGCCGTGATCTCCTTTCACACAGCTTTCGCCTCACTGCGCGGATGACTGCCCGGCCAGCCCGCGAATCATTTCCACGGCTGCCGGATTTTCAAGCGCCGTCACGTCGCCCGCGTCTTCACCGGTAAACGCGGCGCGAATGACGCGGCGCATGACTTTGGCATTGCGCGTTTTCGGCAGCGCGGAAACAAAGAACACCTGTTCAGGTCGCAGCGGTCTGCCGAGTTCGGTTCCAACCATTTCTTTCAAGGCGCGTGCCAGCTTTTCGTCCGCCTGCGCGTCTGCTTTCAGGACGCAAAAAGCCACCAGCGCGTTGCCTTTCATTTCATCCGGCACGCCAATCACAGCGGCTTCGGCCACCTGCGGATGCGCAACGAGAACTGATTCAACTTCAGCCGGGCCGACGCGCTTGCCCGCAACTTTGATCGTGTCATCGCTGCGACCGAGGATGTACCAGAAACCGTCCGCATCAATCATTGCCCAGTCGCCATGCACCCAGACGTGATCGAAGCGCGACCAGTAAGTTTTGAGATACCGCTCGTCATCGCGCCAGAACCCGCGCGCCTGGCCGATCCAGGGCTGCCGGATCACCAGTTCACCGACCGCGCCGCGCACTGAAGATCCCTGTTCATCAACCACGTCAGCCGCCATGCCGGGACACGGCGCCGAGAATGAACACGGCTTGATCGGCAGCAGCGGATGGCACATCAGAATGCCGCCCGAAATTTCAGTGCCGCCCGAATAGTTGATGATCGGCACGCGCTGTTTGCCAACTTTCTCAAACAGCCACCACCAGGGATCAGGATTCCAGGGTTCTCCGGTCGAACCGAAAATCCGCAGCGATGACAGATCGTGCCTCGCCGGCAGTTCGTCGCCGTGAACAGCCAGCGCGCGCACCAGCGTCGGTGAAATGCCCAGAATGTTGACCCCGTGCCGCGCGCAAAACGCCCACATCCGGTCAGGCGCCGGAAAATCAGGCGCGCCGTCATAAAGCACCATCGTGGCACCCAGCAGCAGTGCCCCGTAAATCAGCCACGGCCCCATCATCCAGCCAATGTCGGTCAGCCACGCGATGCGGTCGCCCGCGCCAACGTCAGTGCCGAGGCACATATCCTGCGCCGCCTTGACCGGAAAGCCGCAATGCGTATGCAGAATGCCTTTCGGCCTGCCGGTTGTTCCTGAAGTGTAAATGGCGATCAGCGGGTCTTCGGCGTCGGTGAGTTCAGCGCGACGTTTGTCGGCTGAATGGCGTTCGCCAGTGGCGAGCAACTGATCGAAGTAAATGTCACGCGCCGTTTTCATCGGCACGGTTTCAGCGGTGCGGCGCACGACGATCACGCGAGCAATGTCAGGCAGGTCGGCAACCGCTTCGTCAGCGATTAGTTTGGCCGCAACGTTTTTGCCACGACGCGGAAACGAATCGCAGGTGAACAGGGCTTTCGCGCCGACATCGCGCAGGCGCGCTTCAATCGCCGCCGGACCGTAACCCGAAAAGAGCGGCACCGCGATGCCGCCAATGCGATTGATCGCCAGCAGCGCCGTCACCGTTTCAGTCACCATCGGCAGATGAATGCCGATGGCATCGCCTTTCTTCAATCCGCAGGCGCGCAATCCGGCAGCGCACAACTCAACCTCCTGCCAAAGGTCATAGTAACTGAGCGTGCGCACCGCGCCCTCTTCGCCTTCCTGAATGACGGCGGGCCGGTGCGCCGTGTCGTCGCTGTCAAGCCAGCGATCCAGACACGACTTTGTGATGTTCAGCTTGCCATCAACGCACCAGCGCGGCCATTCAATCCCGCGTGACAGGTCCACGATCTGTGCATAAGGCCGGTCAAAACGCAGGTCGAGAAAGCGCAGCAGTTGTTCGTGAAACCAGGCAATGTCTTCAATGGAACGCCGGTACAACTGCTCCCACGATTCCAGCCCGCAGAAAGACAAAAACCGGGTGAGTTGCGCGCGCGCCTTCACGCTCTCATCCGGTTGCCAGGCAATGCGGTTTGTTGCGGCTTCAAAGCCCGAAGCGTCAGCCATAACTTTGCTCAGATCTGTTCAGCCACGAATCTTCTCTTTTCTTCTCTGCGCCTCTGCGCCTCTGCGTGAAACCAAATTTCACGCAGAGGCGCAGAGAAGAATCACTTTCCTGATTCGATGATTTGCGCTTTGGTCATCAGCCTTTTCCATTCGTGAACATTTGTGTTCATTTGTGGCTCGCCCTTCAGCGGGCGCTGCCCGTCAGCGCGTACCGATAAACCGGGTGCAGCCAGCGCTGATAGCGCGGATTGCGTCCGGCCACGATGTCAAAATAGGCCTGCTGAATCCGGCGCGTCACCGGGCCGCGCGCGCCGCTGCCGACAGGTTTGTCATCCACGCTCGCAATCGGCTGCACCTCAATTGCCGTGCCGGTAAAGAAAGCCTCGTCAGCGTTCACCAGGTCTGCCGGTTTCATCGTTCTGACTTCGACCTCGTACCCCAGGTCACGCGCAATCTCAAGCACTGAAGCCCGCGTGATGCCGAGCAGAATTGACGATTGCTCGTCATTGGTGATGACTCTGCCGTCTTTGACCAGAAACAGATTCTCAACCGCGCCTTCCGCCAGGTTGCCGTTGACATCCAGCAGAATCGCTTCGTCGTAACCGCGCTTTGCCGCTTCCTTCACGGCCAGAATCGAATTCAGATACTGCCCCGTTGATTTCGCCGTCGTCGGCATCATCGTTGAATGAAACTTCGTCCAGGGCGAAACGGTGGCGCGCACACCGACCGTATATTTTTCCGAACTGCGTTCGCTCGCCCAGGGCCACGCAATGATCGTCACGCTGACCGGACATTCAGCACGAATGCCAAGCGAGGCCGTATCAAAAAAGACGAGCGGCCTGATGTAGCAGCTTTCAAATCCGTTCGCCTGCACGTAATCGCAGATCGCTTCGGTCAGTTCCGCTTTCGTAAACGGCACATCCATTCCGTAGACTGCCGCCGAAGCATAGAGCCGGTCAAGATGTTCATCATTACGAAAAATCGCCGGGCCGTCGGCAGTGGCATAAGCCCGCATCCCTTCAAAGACGCCCGTGCCGTAATGCAGCCCGTAAGCGGCCACGCTGATCTGCGCTTCGTCAAAAGGAATGTTGCGCCCGTTATGCCAGACCCATTTTGTCTTCTCAAACGACATCGCATTGCCCTCCCTGGAATCTGTCAATTCTCACCCAATCAACTAACATAACCGATCTGCAGACATGATAGGCCTGCGCAGACTAACAATGAATACCCTGGTTCAGGTATTATCGGTCTGTCACTTTACTTTTTAAGGTTAGTTACAGCGATGACTTTAGAATCTGAAAAGCTGCTGGATGAAATCGGCTGGAAGATCGTGCGCGAGCTTCAGGAGAACGCCCGGCTGTCTTATGCCGAGCTGGGGCGGCGCGTCGGGTTGTCAATTCCGGCAGTCACCGAGCGCCTCAGAAAGCTTGAGGACGTCGGCATCATCACCGGCTATCACGCCGCAATAAATCCGGAAAAGATCGGGCGGCCCATCACGGCCTTCATCAGAATGAACATCATGGGCGACGCCCCGCGCCTGACAGCGATGCTGAAGGAGATGCCCGAAATCATCGAATGCCATCGCGGCACCGGCGGCGATTCGTTTATCCTCAAGGCGAACGTCGCGTCAGTGCATCATCTTGAAAAACTGATTGACGGGCTGCTGCCGTTTGGCATGACGACGACCTCGATTGTGCTGTCGTCGCCGGTGG
>CAYWDW010000367.1:1215-5946 GCA_964457105.1 uncultured Heliobacteriaceae bacterium | reverse complement strand
CGCGCGGGCAAGAATTTCAGCGCCGCCTGGTGGAACGCGTCGCGGCTTTGCCCGGTGTGCAATCCGCCGCACTCACAGGCTATTTGCCGCTCAGCCTGCAATACAACTCAGACCCCGTGCGCCCTGAAGGCGGCGAGCCGCTGCGCAATCCACCTGAGGCGTTGCACGCGCCGGTTGGCCCGCGCTATTTCGCGGTGATGGGTATTCCGCTCGTAGCGGGACGCGAGTTCGACGAACGCGACAAGGCTGACGGCAAGCCGGTCGCCATCGTCAACGAAACGCTGGCGCGGCGTTTCTTCCCCAATCAAGACGCGCTCGGCAAACGCATTCAACGCGGCAGCAACGGCCCCTGGCTCGAAATCGTCGGAGTAGCGAAAGATGGCAAATACTTCCAACTCGGCGAAGACCCGCACATGTTTGTCTATCGCCCCCTGACGCAAAACTATTGGGGCGGCGTCACGCTCGTCGTGCGCACCGCTGCCGATCCACAAAACATCTTCGCCGCCTTGCGCAACGAAGTGCGCGGGCTGGATGCGACGCTGCCGGTCTTTGATGTCAAAACCCTGAATGAACACACGCGCCTCGCGTATTTCCCGCTGCGCGTGGGCGCAGTCGTGTTGGGCAGTTTCGGCGCGCTGGCCTTGCTGCTCGCAGCCATCGGCATTTACGGCGTGACAGCGTATTCGGTCGCGCAACGCACGCGCGAGTTGGGCATCCGCATGGCGCTGGGCGCGGATGCGCGGGCCATCGTCCGCCTGATCGTGCGGCAGGGCCTGACGCTGGCCGCCATCGGATTGGCGTGCGGGTTGTTGGGCGCAGTGGCGCTGGCGCGTTTGATGGCAGGCTTGCTTTCCGGCGTGAGCGCGTTTGACCCGCTGGCCTTCGCGCTGATTGCGGGTGGCTTGCTCGGTGTAGCCTTGCTGGCCTGCTGGATACCGGCGCGGCGGGCGACGCGGGTTGACCCGATGCTGGCGCTTCGCCACGAATGATTGCGGATTGCGGAATGAAGAAGAACGGAAGAATTCATCTCTGGCTGATTCATCTGATCGGCGTAATCGTGCCGCGACGTTTGCGCGCTGACTGGCGGCAGGAGTGGGAAGCGGAGTTACGTTGCCGCAAAACGCTACCGGCCAGGAAGGATAACTTCAGTTGGAAGCAGGAAAAATTTGATCCAGGGCGTCCTGGGCTTCTTTGAGCACTCGCGCGGAAAGCCAAAGCGTTGAAGCCGCCAGACCATTCAACGCGGTTTCGGCTTCAGAGCGATTCAGATGTCCGGCGGCGGCGGCCCACAGCGCGACGCCGAGCGAGCCGTGAACTTCAATGCCGAGCGAAACGGCCAGCACGCGGGCGGCGTTGTCGTCGGTCAAAAACCAGTCGGCGTTGAGTTGACGAGCGAGCGCGAGGGCTTCGGCTTCGCCCCGATCCAGCAATCCCGCTTGCCGCCACGACTGAGCATGGATCGCGTGCGCCGGTTGCAGTGAAGTGACGTTGATCCAGGCCGACGGCGCAGACGCCCAGGCTGAGATGTGACGCGCCGCTTCCGTGGCGACTGCGGGCGGAATGTGAACGGCGCCGCTCAAGCGCAACAGATCAAGCGATTGAGCCTGAGCCAGATGCATCAACGGCCCGGTGTTTGAAACGACCAGTCTCATCTTTGAGGTTGATCAGGCGGAATCTGTTTCAGCGCCCAGGCGATGTCTTCAAGCTGAAACTGTTCGGTCAGTTCGGCCTGATGGCGGCGGATGAATTCGACCAGCGCCAGACGAATGATTTCCTGTTCGGTCTGGAACCATCCGTTTTGTACCAGCCGCTGCATCGCGCCGGCGAGTTGATCAGGCAATTCGATCTGCATTGAAGCCATGATTCGCGCTCCTTTTGATTGAAGGCTCACAGTCATTCTATCGGATGAGGCGCCTGCGGAGAAGCAGGCGCCAAAAGTCAACAGCGAGCTTCCACGAGGTGAAATGAATTTATCGCGCAACCAGGCAATTACGCGATCCTGGCACCTTTGGCGCTGGCTGATCGCGCTCGTCGGCGTGATCGTCCCGCGACGTTTGCGCGCCGACTGGCGGCAGGAGTGGGAGGCCGAGTTGCGCTATCGGGAAACACTGCTGGCCGAGTGGGACAGGCTCGACTGGCGAAACAAACTGGATTTGTTGCGAAGAAGCGTCGGCGCATTTTGGGGTGCGCTGTTGTTACAACCCCGGAGACTGGAGGACGAAATGATTCAAGATTTGCGTTTTGGCGTGCGGATGTTGCGGAAGCAACCGGGCTTTACGCTGATTGCCGTGTTGACGCTGGCGCTCGGCATTGGGGCGACGACGGCGCTTTTCACTGTGGTCAATGCCGCGTTGTTGCGCGGGTTGCCTTACCGCGAGCCTGATCGCCTGGTGCATTTGTGGGAGCTGACTCCGCAGAAGAATTTTCCGCGACGTGAAGCTTCATATCCTGATTTTCTGGACTGGCGGCAGAACCAGGCGTTCGAGGGCGTGGCGGCCTACGCGGGCGGCGGTTTCACTTTGACCGGGCGCGATGCGACGGAGCGGATTCAGGGCGCGCGCGTCTCGGTCAGTTTCTTTTCCGTGCTGGGAGTCGAGCCGCTGGTCGGTCGGGCGTTCAACGAAGGCGAAGATCAGCCGGGCGCGGCGAACGTCGTGATGCTGACTTACGGCCTGTGGCAGCGGCGCTTTGGCGGCGACAGCAAAATCGTCGGCCAGACGCTGACGCTCAACGGCAATCCGTACACGGTCATCGGCGTGTTGCCGCCGGGCTTTCAATTCGCATTACGCGGCGGGGCGGAGTTGTGGGCGCCGCTGCATCCGAGCGAGACGCAGCGCAACCGCCGGTACATGCATTGGGTCAACGTCATCGGACGTCTGAAACTGAACGTCAGCATTGAGCAGGCTGCGGCTGAGATGCGCGTGATCGGCGAACGCATCGCGCAATCGCATCCCGAATCGCACACCGGCACAAGCGTCATCTTCGTTCCGCTGCACGAAGAGATTGTCGGCAGCGTCAGGCCGATTCTGCTGGCGCTGCTCGGCGCCGTCATTTTCGTGCTGCTGATCGCGTGCGCGAACGTGGCGAATCTGTCGCTGACGCGGGCGGCGGCGAGACAGAAAGAACTGGCCGTTCGCGCGGCTCTGGGCGCAAGTCGCTGGCGAATGGCGCGGCAACTGTTGACTGAAAGTTTGCTGCTGGCCGTGATCGGAGGCGCGGCGGGATTGTTGCTGGCGCGTTGGGGCGTTGACGCGCTCATCGCCGCCATCCCCGAAACGCGATTGAGCGCGATGCCGTATCTGCGCGGCCTGGCGCTCGACGGGCGCATCTTCGCTTTCACTGCCGGATTGTCGCTGCTCACAGGACTCGTCTTTGGCCTTGTCCCCGCGTGGCAGGCAGGCAAACAGGATTTGCACGAGACGTTGAAGGAAGGCGGCAGATCATCCGCCGGAGCCGCGCGTCAGCGGTTGCGCAGCGCGCTGGTCGTGACCGAGATTGCGCTGGCGTTGACGCTGCTGGCAGGCGCGGGATTGTTGACGCAGAGCCTGTTTCGATTGCTGCGCGCGAATCCCGGCTTCAACACAGAAAATCTCTGGCTTGTGACAACCGCGCTGCCGATGGCGAAATACGCCGAAGACAGCAGGGTCGCGGCCTTTCATCAGCAATACCTCGCGCGGCTTGAAGCCTTGCCCGGCGTGAAAAGCGTGGCGACCGTCGGATCAATGCCACTCGTCGGCGGCAACACGACGCGCTTCATCGTCGAAGGCGAAACGCCGCCTGCGCCGGGCCAGGAGACTGAATCGAACCTGCGCGACGTGAGCGCGGGCTATTTCCGCACGATGGAGATTCCGCTGCTTCGCGGACGCTATTTCACCGAGCGCGACAACGTCTCGTCGCCGCCGGTCGTGATCGTCAACCAGACGCTGGTCAATCGCGTTTTCCCCAATGGCGAAGCGGTTGGCCGCCGTTTGATTTTCACCGGCGATGACCACACGCCGAACGAAATCATCGGCGTCGTGGCCGACGAAAAGTTGAACGGGCTGGACGCAAAGATTACGCCGGTTGTCTATTACCCGTTCCTGCAAAGCCCTTCAACAATAACCAATCTGCTTGTGCGCGCTGAGGCCGACCCGGCCAGCCTTGCAGTCGCGATTCGCCGCGAAGGACTCGCGCTGGAACCCGACCTGGCGTTCTTCGGCGGGCGGACGATGGAGCAGTTGATGGAGAACCTGCCCGCCACTTTCGCGCGCCGCTATCCGTCAATCCTGATCGGCATCTTTGCGATTATTGCGCTGGCATTGGCGGCGGTTGGAATTTACGGCGTGATCGCGTTCGGCGTGTCGCAGCGCACGCACGAGATCGGCGTCAGGATGGCGCTCGGTGCCGGGCGGCGCGACATTCTGAAACTCGTCCTGGGGCAGGGAATGCGGTTGACGCTCGCGGGCATCGGGCTGGGCGCGGCTGCGGCCATCGTCCTGACACGATTTTTAGCCGGAATGCTTTTTGGCGTGAGCGCGACCGACCCGCTGACGTTCATCATTGTCGCGGCGTTGCTGGCTGTGGTCGCAATGCTGGCCTGCTTCATTCCCGCGCGGCGGGCGACGAAGGTTGATCCGATGGTTGCGCTGCGCTGCGAGTAGACGGAATTCGGTAGTGGGGAATGGGTAGTCGGGCGTTGGAAGGGCCACGTTGGGCCTTTTTGCCGCGAAAGGAATAAGACGAACCAAATGA
>CAYWDW010000367.1:0-1205 GCA_964457105.1 uncultured Heliobacteriaceae bacterium | reverse complement strand
CCTCGGTGGGTGGCCGGGGGCTGCGCTTTGCGGTATTGCGGTTGTCGGAATTCGTACGTCGCCTGTGGAGCAGCAAAGGACGCCTCTTCTTCCGACTACCGAATTCCGACTACCGAATTCCTTTCCAGGGGAATTTATGCATACCCTGATTCAGGATCTGCGCTACGGCGCGCGAATGTTGCTGAAACAATCCGGCTTCACCGTGATTGCTGTGCTGACGCTGGGCAATGGAGGTTGGAATCACGCCTTTCCTCACGGTCGGGCTGCTGCCACTTGCGCGATCATCTCACGTATCCATCGGTGCGCCGGGTCGGCGTGAAATCGTTCGTGCCAGAGCAGCGTCAGGCGCAGCGGAGGCATATCAATCGGCAGGCGCAATGATTGCAGTTTCAATTGCCGGCTGAACTTCTGCGCCAGGCGATCCGGCACGGTGGCGATGAAGTCGCTGGCCGAGACGATGAAGGGCACAGTGTTGAAATGCGGAACCACCATCGCCGTCCGGCGCGACAATCCCTTCTGGGCAAGCAGCGTGTCAATCACTCCCAATCCCTGCTTTTTGTAAAAGACCGCGACGTGTTCCGCTTCGGCGTACTGGCGCAGCGAGATTCTCCCGCGAATCTTCGAGTGCCGGGCGCGGGCGATGCAGACATTCCTGTCTTCCCACAACAATTCAGACCTGACTCTGGCGTCGAGCGTTAAGGCATCAGGGAAAAACCCGATGGCGAGATCGAATGATTCAGCCAGCGAATTGGCCGAGGGCGGCTCAAAGATGCTTGGCGAACGCTGGATGCGAAGCGAGACGCCGCTGGCCTGATCGCGGATGGCTTTGGTCAGAGGCGGCAGCAGCGTCAGTTCGACGTAATCGTTTGTCAGCAGGTGAAAGATCCTCTCTGACATCATTGGAGCGAACGCCGGTTTTTCTTCGAAGATGTCGCGTAACTGCGCCAGCGCCGCCCGCACTGGCCCGATCAGCGATTGCGCTGCAGGGGTCGGCGACATGCCTTCGGTCGTCCGCACGAACAACGGGTCGTCGAAGGTGCGGCGCAGCCTCGCCAGCGCGTTGCTCATCGCGGGCTGGCTCAGGCCGACGCGCCTGGCCGCCCGCGTCACGCCGCGCTCTTCCATCAGCGCCTCGAAGACGACCAGCAGGTTCAGGTCTACCGTTTGCAGATTCATATCGTGAATACCGGCCATCACTATAATCC
>CAYWDW010000366.1:0-5961 GCA_964457105.1 uncultured Heliobacteriaceae bacterium | reverse complement strand
ATGCCCGCCTGCGCGGCGGCAATGGCCGGCACGCGGCGCAGCACGGCTTCGAGGCGCGCCAGCAGTTCAGCCATCTCAAACGGTTTGGTCAGGTAATCATCCGCGCCGAGCTTGAGGCCCAGCACCTTGTCGAAAATCTGGCCGCGCGCCGTCAGCATAATGGCCGGGGTCTGCACGCCCTGCTGTCGCAGATCGCGCAGCAGATCGAAGCCGTTGCGACGCGGCAGCATGACATCCAGAATCAGCAGGTCAAAGGTTTCGTGCGCGGCGCGCTGATAGCCGGCCTCGCCGTCGTGCGCCGTTTCGACCGTGTAACCTTCATTGCGCAGCCGGTCCGACAGCGTCAGCAGCAGACCGGGTTCATCTTCAACCAGCAGGATTCGCTTGCTCATGCTTACCTCAGACAGACTGGTTCAGGGCGTCACAAAACAAGGCCGCGATTCAGCATTGGGGGATGACCGGCATCAATTACGAACCCGTGTTCAGGACGGATTCGACCTCACCGGTGAGTTCTCTGGCCGGAGGCGTCGCCGGCAGCGTGATCGTAAAGACGCTGCCGCGACCGGGATTGCTTTTGACGGTGATGTGACCGCCGTGAGCTTCGACGATGTTTTTGACCAGACTCAGGCCGAGGCCGTTGCCGTGAATCTGCGCGGCCATCACTTCGCTGCCGCGATAAAACGGCTCGAAGATATGCGACAGTTCGGCGGACGCAATGCCCAGGCCGCGATCTTCGACGGTGATCTGCACCTGCTCGTCGTGGCCCTGATTTACCGCCTGCGCGCGCAAGCCGATCCAGCGGCTGTGACCGCTGTATTTCATCGCGTTGCTGAGCAGGTTCTGAATCGCCCGCGCGAGGGCCGGCGCTTCGGCCAGCACGTCGGGCAGGTCGGGCGGCAGGCGCTGTTCGATTTCAAAGCTGCCTTCAAGCATCTGCGGCTGCACGGCGGTGATGGCCTGGGCGATCAGGTCGGCAGTGTTGACGGGCTGCAATTCATATTTGCGGCGTTCGGACTGCGCGCCGGCAAATTCCAGCACCTGCTCGACCATTTCGGTCAGGCGGCGGCCTTCATCGCGGATCAGCTTGCCGTAACGTTTGATCTGATCGTTGTCCCGGATGACGCCATCGGCGAGGTTCTCGCCCGCCGAGCGAATGACGGCCAGCGGCGTGCGCAGTTCGTGCGAGACACCGGCGACGAATTCAATCTGCTGCTGCGCCAGACGCCCGGCGCGCCGGGATAAAATCATCATCAGCATGACGCTCACCGCGAGCATCGCCATGATGCCGAAACTGAGCAGCAGATTGCGGCGGCGCACGCTGGCGACGGCGGCATCCAGCGATCCGGCGCGGTGCCGGATCAGCATCTGCCAGGGCCGGGTGTCTTCGCCTGGCGTAAACCCGGCACTCTGGTCGGGGCGCGGCGACGGCGTGCTGACCGGGCTGGTTGATTCGACCGGCTGCGCCGGGCGCGGCTTGTTCGCCTCAGTTTTTTCCGCCGCTTTGGCCGCCGCTTTTCCCTCAGCTTTCGCCTCAGCTTCGGCGGCCCGGTTGTGCATCAGGCTGCGCAGCTCATCGTAACGCAGCCCGAACATGCCGGCGGTCACATCGGCTTTGAGCGCATCCTGATCGGCCTGCGACTGCGCGAGGTACGGGCCGAACTGATACAGCACGCGGCGCGGTTCCTGGCGGCTGACGATGGCGACGTTGTAAGTGAGTTCCTTGTCGGCATCGAAGTGCCGACGCACGAGCGTCGGCAACAGTTCCTGCTGAAGGTAATTCAGACTCAGCCGCACAATCACCACCCCTGAAGCCGGGCGCAGCGAGATTTCACGGTTCTCTTTGACCATCGGCGGGCTGAGAATCGAAATCACCAGCGCCGGCACCTCTTCGGCAGTGACCGGAATGGAACGGCGCAGAATTTCTCTGGCCGAGGCTTCGGCTTCGGGCGACTGCGACCGCGAGGAGGCCGAAAGCAGGCGGCTCGTGTTCTGGAAGTGCTGTTCGAGGCGCTGCCGCAGCGGATGCATCTCTTCGGGCCATTCGCGCGGAATGAACTGGTGCAGTTCGGGGTTGAGTCGTTTGAGCGCCAGCCGATTGTTATCATCCAGCCGGGCCAGAAAGATTTCTCTGACCAGTTGCGGATGTTGCGCCGTCGCCTGCCAGCGGCTGTATCTCTCCAGATAATCCTGCTGATCAATCTCGCCCTGAGACGACGGCCCGGGCGCGAAGGCCGCATAAGCCAGCGTCAGTTCGCGGTCAAAATCCTGGGCAAATCGCCGGGCGGTCGTGCGGATATTCAACTTCAACTGTTCCCGCTCGCCATCGCTGACCTGACCGAGCCAGCGGTATTGCAGCGCAGCCAGCAGCGGCAGCAACAGCAGCAGCAGGCCCACCACGATCAGCATTGTTTTCGGTTGACGCTTCCACGATTTCATATGACGGATTATATGCATACCCGTCGCCGCCGCCGCAATAATTCGCTTGATTTTCAGCCTTCAGGACCGCGTTGCAGCCAGGATCAGCCGGGCAAAAGGGCCGCCGCGCTGCCGGATTTTTTACAGTCTTAACAAACTCTTTTCCTGCGCTTAACCAATGTTGCCGGGTTTTCAGTCATGCTGGTCAGCGATGAGTGCGCATCTGCATTCATCGTCCCAGCAACCAGCAGCGAATCAGACGAGGAATGGTGACGTCCGTGAACGCGACATTTCTGAGATGATTCGCTGCTGTCGTTTTGGCTGCCCGGCGCTGCGCGTCCAATCCCGCATTTCAATTCAGAAGGTCTGCCCGATGCTGATGTGAAAGACGCCGCGCGGCTGACGAATGATGCCGGGCGGCTGGCTGGTGGTGATGAAGAACGGCGGATCGAGCAGGTAGCCGTAATCAACTCCGACCGGGCCAATCGGTGTAATGATGCGCAGGCCGAGGCCCACCGTGTTCGTCATCCTGCCGAAACTGATGTCGCTGACCTGCCTGAACACATTGCCGAGATCATAGAAGGGAACCAGTTGCACCCGCCGCGCCAGCGGATAGCGCAGCTCGAAATTGAAGATTGCCGCGGCATCGCCGCCGAGCGGCACCAGCGTCGGCAGTTCGTTCGCATTGCGCGGTTCGAGAATGCCCTGCGGCCCGGCCTCTTCAAACCTGAAGCCGCGCAGCGTCGTCGCACCCCCGGCAAAGAATCGCTCGCTGATCGGCAGTTGCTTTTCAGCCTCGCTGATGATGCCGTCATGATCGCGGTCAGTCGCCTTGAACAGTCCGGCCAGCCCGAGCCGCGCCGAGAAGGCGAAGATCGAAGTGCCGAGCAGCGGCAGCTTCGCGGGCAGCCGGTCGTAACGCTGATAGTTGCCGAAGAATTTATTGAACGATTCGTTGCCGCCGAAGATGCGCGTGGCCAGCGAGTGATCGGCGCTGAAAAGTTGTCCGCGCGTCGGATTGAGCGCGCTGTCGCGGGTGTCGCGCGAAATGCCGGCGGCCAGCAGGCCGAGCCGCGTGACACGTTCGTTGCGCGTGACTTCGATGACCGGAATGTTTTCGAGATTGAACAGCTTCGCGTTCTCGAAGCTGTAACGGAACCGCACCGAAGTCGCTTCGCTCAGCTTGTGTTCAGTCTGAATGAATGTCGCAAAGCGATTGATGCCGAACGTGCGACCCGCCGTGCTGTCCTGCTCATTGTCGTTGACCAGGATGCGGCGCACGAACGGGCGCAGGTCAGCGTTGCGATTGTACAAAACCGAAAACGTGACCGGCCATTTCTTCCCCAGCGGGCGCAGGTCGGTGAACTGCAGTTGCGCGAGTTGTTCACGTCGGCTGCCGCGCAGTTTGAGCGAGCCTGAAATCACCCGCCCGAACAGATTCGTGTGCGTCAACTGGCCGAGCACCCGCGCGCCGTCATCGGTCGAATAACCCAGACCGTAAACCAGCAGCAGCGGTTTCGCTTCGGTCACGCCGAGCGTCACGCGCCGATCATCGGGCGCGCCGCCGGCAATCGGTGTGGGGCGCACATTGACTTCACGAAACGCGCCCGTCGCATACAGATCGCGTTGCAGGTTGCGCAGGCTTTGCGGCGTCAGCACGTCGCCGGGTTTGAAATCAATGAAGCGTCGCAGCGCATCTTCGCGCGTGATGGCCTGACCTTTGATTTCAACCTGCCGCACGATGGCGCGCGTGCCTTCGGTGACTTGATACATTACGCGCACGCGATGGTCCGGCAGGTCAATCACGCTCACGTCGGTCCGCGCGTCAAGGTAGCCGCGTTGCGTGTAAGCATCCCTGATGCGCTGCGCACCCGCGCGAATGTCCGTCGGTGAAAAGTCAGCGCCCGCCTTGAAGGGCACTGCGGCGCGCAGTTCCGGGGCCGGAATGAGCGTGTTGCCGCGCAGCGCGATCTCGGCAATGCTTGAGCGCGGGCCTTCGGTCACGTTGAAGATGACGACCAGATTTTCGTTGTTCGGGCTGACGGCGAGTGACGCATCAACCCGCGCCGACCGGTAGCCGAGATCGGCCAGGCGTTCACGAATCACTGCGCGGTCATTGCGCAGCCGGTCGTTGCTCGTGATGCCGCGCGCATAACCGCCGACAAACGGCAGGCGATCAAGAAACGGCACGCTGGCGAGTCGGCTGCTTTCCTGCGATTGCAGCTCAGCGCTGACCTCGCCTTCGTTGAGCGCCCCGGTCCCGGCAATGCGAATGTCTGACAGGTTGTAGCGCGCGCCCGGACTGACGTCGTAAATCACGCGCAGGTCCGGCCCGCTGCACGTCACCGGTTCACAGCGCGCATCAACTTCGGCAAAGAAATAGCCCTGCTCCTGCAAATAGTTCGTCAGATTGCGTTCGCCGAGGCGCGTCAGCGCGTGACTGAAACCTTCGCGCATCACCGGCAGCAGCTCGCGCAGGCGATTGTTGCTGAGCCTGATCGCGTCGGGTTTGTGCAGGTCAACGAGCGCCGGCGGCAGCGGGCGGCGTTCGATGCGCGGCGGCGCGGCGGCGGTGACGACGGCTGAAGCGGCGCTGCGATCAGCGCCGAGCGAGAAACGCTTGCGCCCGCGAATTTCAATCGTGAAATCGTTGTCGTTCGTACTCTGGCGCGTCGCGCTGCCGCCCTGCGTGTACGAAGCAATCGCAGAAAAGCGGTTCGAGAAGTCGTATTCAAAAAGCGCCGTCTGATCCTGTTCGGAAGCGAGATTGGTTGAATAAGTGAACGACAGGCCGCGCGCAATCTGACGGCCAATGGTCAGGCGGGCTGCCGGGTTTTCGTTGGCGCGCAGCACCGGGTCAATCTGAAAGCGGTTAATGCCGATCAGCCGTTCAGTCTCGTGCTGGACCGGTCTTGAAATCAGTTCCTGAGTCAGCAGCGAAGCCGCCGTGCCGATGCCGGACCGCACCAGGTCATCGCTGTTGAGCGGGCCGGTTTCGGTGCGCCCGGTGGTAATCAGCGAAATGATTTCAGCCCGCGTCAGATCAGGCTCCGAGCGCAGCGTGACTTCAAGCTCGTTGAGGCTGCCGTTGAAGCTGACATAGACGCGATAGCTGCTGACTTCGCCTTCCGCGACAAGGTTGAGTTCCGGCTGCGTGCCGAACCCGCCCGGCAGTTCCAGCGTTCCGGCGGTGATGTCGTAACGCTCGCCGCGAAAAGTGACCGTGCCGCCTTCAAGCAGGACGCGCCCGCTGACATCGGGGGCGCTGAGCGTGCCGCCCAGGTTGAGCGTGGCCGATGCCACAGTGTTGACCTGTTCATTGCGCACGATCAGCGAATTGTCGGCTTCAACGCGCACGTTCAAATCAACCGGCGGCAGGTTGAGAAAACCGCCGCCGCCGCCCTCCGCAATATCGCCGCTGAAGCCGCCAAAGCTCAGCCCGCCGGCGGTTTCAGTGAACGCGAAATCAGACGTGTATTCAGCCAGCGGCACCGTCACCGTGCCGCTGAGCATCTGGCTTTGCGGCGTCCCGGCGAGTTGCAACTG